>CAYLPS010000008.1:0-67098 GCA_964385625.1 uncultured Anaerolineaceae bacterium
AGAAATTATATTTACCTTGTATTAATAAGGGTTCATTATTAAAATTTATCTACAAACCTAAACAGGAGGTATCGCATGAACATTCCCACTGAATTAAAATATACAGATAGCAATGAATGGATAAAATTAGAAGGTAAAACCGGAACGATCGGAATATCCGACTACGCACAAGAGCAACTATCCGATATCGTTTTTGCCGAGATTATCGTGAATGAAGGTGATCCGGTGAAAAAAGGCGATACTATCGCAACGATAGAATCCGTGAAGGCCGCTGCTGACGTATATTCACCCGCCAGTGGAAAAGTACTGAGTATCAATGAAGGCTTGAGTGCTTCTCCCGAAGTGATCAATCATGACCCTTATGGTGCTGCCTGGATCATCAAGCTTGAGCTGCAGGATCCTGCTGAAATTAATCCCTTGCTGGATGCCTCCGCTTATGAGAAGTTAATCCAAAACCAACAACAATAGGAGTATTTATGTTCATTCCCCATACAGATGCCGATCGAACGGCTATGCTGAAGACCATCGGCATTGATAAGCTGGAGAATCTGTTTATCGATGTTCCAGCCAGGTATCGTTTCCCCGCCCTGAACCTCCCTCCGGCATTGACTGAAATGGAAGCATCCGCTGAGCTTCAAACCATCGCCCAGGTTAATGAGAGCGTGCATGAGTTGGCATGTTTTCTCGGTGCAGGGGTATATAACCATTATGTACCTGCCGCGGTAGACGCCATGATCCGCCGAGGTGAATTCCTCACCGCATACACTCCCTACCAACCCGAATTATCGCAAGGAACCCTCCAGGCAATATTCGAATACCAGAGCAATATCGCCGCATTGACAGGCATGGAGGTGTGCAATGCTTCGCATTATGATGGCGCCACTGCAGTTGCTGAAGCGGTCAATATGGCCCATGCTAATTTCCGCGGTAAAAGGCTAAAGATCATTCTCTCGCCAGGGTTGCACCCCCAATATCGCCAGACGGCACGCACCTACGCGGAAGGCTCAGAGATCGTATTTTTGGGTGATGACCTTCGAGCAGACCTGCAGGCTGGACCTGAACAGCTTATCCCCTTGATCGACCAGGATACTGCGCTGGTTATCGTCCAATATCCTGATTTCTTCGGGCGCGTTTATGACTATACGAAGGTGGCAGAGGCAGCCCACGCGATGGGTGCGCTGCTGGCCGTATCCGTCAATCCGATTGCTCTCGGGTTGCTGAAGCCTCCAGGATTCATGGATGCCGATATCGTTACCGGGGAAGGCCAACCATTAGGGATTCCGCTTTCATTTGGAGGTCCTTATCTCGGCCTGTTTGCCACCAAAAAAGAATACGTCCGCAAGATGGCAGGAAGACTGGCAGGTGAGACCGTCGATAACCGCGGGCAGCGGGCATATGTGCTCACCCTCACGGCGCGTGAGCAGCATATCCGCCGAGAAAAAGCTACATCTAATATCTGCACCAATCAAGGCTTGATGGCTCTGGCTTCCACGGTTTATCTGAGCTTGTTGGGCAAAAATGGCTTGCGCCAGGTGGCAGAGTTGTGTTTTCATAAAGCCCACTACGCCGCACAAGCAATTTCCGCTTTACACGGCTATTTCCTCTGGTCAGCCACACCATTCTTTGACGAATTCGTCATACAAACTCCCAAGCCCGTCTCTGAAATCAATGATGTGCTGTTAGATCATGATATCCTGGGTGGCTATGATCTCAGCCATGACTATCCATCCCTAGACAGGCATATGCTGATTGCTGTCACGGAAATGAACACACGGGAAGATATCGACCAGCTGGTGGAAGTTTTAACGGAGGTGTCTGATGGGTGAGCCGCAGTTATGTGATATCTCAGTATCTGGTCGCCAGGGAATCAGCTTTCCCCAGCCTGATGTTCCGCTTGCTGATCTCCCTGAAAGCTTCCTGCGCGATGATTTGCCCTTGCCAGAGTTAACCGAGCTGGATGTTATCCGCCACTATACTCGCCTGTCACAGCTCAATTACAGCATCGACACCGGGTTTTATCCATTGGGCTCCTGTACGATGAAATACAACCCGAAGATCAACGAGGAGACCGCCCGTTATCCCGGTTTTGCATTTACCCATCCCCTACAACCCATTGAGACCGTCCAGGGTAACCTGGCATTGATGTACTCCCTTCAAGAGTGGCTGAAAGAAATTGGCGGTTTTGCCGGCATCACCCTGCAGCCCGCCGCCGGGGCGCAAGGAGAGCTTACCGGGGTGTTGATCATCCGTGCCTACCATCGCGCCCGCAATGATACGAGGCGGATCAAGATCCTCATCCCCGATTCTGCGCATGGCACCAATCCCGCCACATCCGCGATGAGTGGCTTGAACGTTGTGGAGTTGAAATCTGATCCACGCGGGAATGTTGACCTGGATGCACTCAAGCAGGAGTGCGATGACACGTTAGCAGGATTAATGCTCACCAACCCCAATACGCTTGGCCTGTTCGATGAGCATGTGGAACAAGTGATTGATCTGGTGCATGGCGCTGGAGGGCTGGTCTATGGTGATGGTGCTAATTTAAATGCTTTACTGGGCGTTGTTCGGCCCGGCGATCTCGGATTCGATGTCATGCATTTTAACTTGCACAAAACTTTCTCCACGCCTCATGGCGGAGGTGGTCCAGGTTCAGGTCCCGTTGGTGTGGCTGCCCATCTCGTCGATTTCCTGCCATCTCCAGTGGTTACCATCATTGAGGAAGGTGATGAAGATATGCCTCCTCTCTATGGCTTCATAGATCCACCAAAATCCATCGGCAGGATGAAATCATTTTACGGGCATTTTGGTATGTTCGTCCGCACGTACACCTATATCAGCATGTTGGGTCCCGAAGGACTGCGCAAGATTGCCGAGCATTCAGTTCTGAATGCTAACTATCTGCTTGCACTCATCAAAGGGACATATCACCTGCCTTATGACCGGTTGTGTATGCATGAATTCGTGGTCGAAGGGCAGTGGGCCGATGCACCTGATATTCATGCCCTGGATATAGCCAAGCGTTTGATGGATTATAAATTCCATCCACCCACCAATTACTTTCCTCTTATCGTCCACGAAGCCCTGATGATCGAGCCTACGGAGACGGAAAGTAAAGAGACTCTCGATACATTCGCCGAAGCGCTGATCAAAATTGCTGATGAAGCCCGCCATAACCCTGGTTTGCTCAAAGAAGCTCCTCATTCCACGCCAGTAGGCAGGTTGGATGAGGTGAGGGCAGCCAAGCAGCTCGTATTATGCTGTGATGTAGGTGCCTTGGATAAGGATTAGGTTGATCAAGTGCCCGGCTCAATCAAGCAGCCGGGCTTTTTTCTTGGCGATACGATATTGATCGAGACACCGCGCCAACCCTTACAAATTCCTAATATATCTAACCTGGAGTTAATGTTACAATAACCGCTTGATAAACTTATCGGTGTTAAGATTCATGGATAAAGCACAAGAATTTACCTTTATCTCTCCCAGGCCTACCGTTGAAATTCACCTGACTGACGGGCGGGTTATTTCCGGTACCCGCGGCGCGCCTGTTAGTGAGTTTCTCAACCTGCTTGAAACTTCCGGTTCAGCTCCCATTGTTGGAGCAATTATCAATGGTGAGCTTCGCGAGCTGAGCTACCCGATCAAAATCGAAGCCAATGTATCACCCATAACCATGGAAGACCCCGATGGTATGCTGATCTATCGCCGGTCGCTGACCTTTCTTTTGGAGGCAGCCTTCGAAGAAATATACCCCGATGCCACGCTGACCATCGATCACTCCGTTTCATCCGGGGGATATTATTGCGAAGTTACCGATCATGATCCGCTCACCGATGACGAGCTGCGCAGCCTCACCGCTCATATGCGTTCGATTGTTGAGCAAAATCTACCATTCACCAAGCGCGAAGTCCCCTTGGCAGAGGCCGTCGCATATTTCGAAGCCAAGGGATATACCGACAAAGTCCGTTTATTGGCCCACCGTCCGAAAGATTATCTCACGCTATACCGTCTTGGCGATCACCAAGATTACCACCATGGCTACATGGTTCCCTCCACGGGCTACCTTAAGTGGTTCAATCTCATCCTCACCAATGGGGGTTTTACGATTAATTTTCCCCGCCGGAACCTTCCGACTCAGCTGCAACCCATGCCCAGCTATCCCAAGTTGCTGGCAACATTCCGTCGCTACGGGCGCTGGTTGGAACGGCTTGGCATATCCAGTGTGGGTGTGTTGAATGATGCCATCCTGGCGGGTCGCAGTCATGAAATCATCCTGGTCTCAGAAGCCCTCCACGAAGAACACGTGGCAGATATCGCTCAGCAAATTACAGCCCGGGCCAATTTGCCAGACTATGAGAAAGCAGCTCGTATCATCCTCATCGCAGGTCCCTCGTCAAGTGGAAAGACCATTCTGTCCAAACGTTTATCCATCCAGCTCCTTTCTCAGGGCATCTCTCCCTTCCCCTTGGAAATGGATAACTATTTTGTTAATCGTGAGGACACGCCTAAGGATGAAGATGGTAACCCCGACTTTGAAGCCCTCCATGCATTGGATACCCATCGCCTGGCTCATGATTTGCAACGCCTGGTGGCCGGCGAGGCTGTTCGCATACCGCATTACAATTTTAAAACCGGCTACCAGGAGCCGGGTGACCTTATCCAGCTTCAACCCGGCCAAATGGTGATTCTTGAAGGGATTCACGGCTTAGACCCCGATCTATTACCAGATTTCCCCGTAGGGCAAACTTTTAGGATCTATGCTTCTGCTCTCACCCAGCTCAACCTCGACCGGCACAATCGCATTTCCACTACTGACACCCGCCTGGTCCGCCGTATTGTCCGTGATGCCCGCGAGAGAGGTTATACTGCCCGCGAAACCATCCATAGATGGGAATCAGTACAAGCCGGCGAGAAACGCTATATCTTTCCATATCAAGAAAATGCCGATGTCATGTTCAACTCAGCCCTGGCATATGAGCTATCGGCCCTCAAACCATACGCCGAGCCATTACTACGCCAGGTTCCTTATGGTACGCGCGAGTTTATTGAAGCAAAACGTATGCTTGCCCTGCTTGAATGGTTCAGACCATTGCCTTCAGAGCTGATCCCCGATAACTCCATCCTGCGTGAATTCATAGGAGGTTCCATCCTGAAAGAATTCAAGTTGTGGAATCCGATCAGCTAAGTTGCTGATCAATTGTTGATATGGAAATAACTGAAAAATACATGCGCACCATCCGTGTGCGTAACGAGCAACAATTAGGTACCCTTGGGCACCTGCTGGTGGCAGTGGCCGATGCCGGCGGAGATGTGGGAGAGGTCCGCCTGATCCAAGAAACTTCCCGCTACACCATGCGTGATATCTCCATATACACCCTGGATGAAGCGCACATGGAGAAGGTGCTGGATGCCATGAAAGCGAATCCTGGTACTCGCATTCTGGCCATACGCGATGAAGTGCTGGAGCTCCATCAGAAAGGGAAAATCGCGATCCGCAGCCGCCTCCCCATAGACAATCTGGCTGTTCTGCGGCGGGTCTATACCCCGGGCGTGGCAGAAGTATGCATGCGCATTGCCAGGGATCCCAGCCTGGCCCGCCAATATACCGCCATCAGCCATTTAGTGGCAATTGTCACCGATGGGACGGCTATCCTTGGATTAGGAGATATAGGATCGGTAGCCGGAATGCCGGTGATGGAAGGTAAGGCCATGCTGATGGAAACCCTGGTGGGATTATCCGGGGTGCCAATCTTGTTAAATACTAAGGAATCTGATCAGATCGTTCGCACTGTTCAAAATATCGCCCCTACCTTTTCTGCCATCCAGCTCGAAGATATCTCTGCCCCACGCTGCTTTGATATCGAAAAGCGCTTGCAAGACACCCTGGATATTCCCGTAATGCATGATGACCAGCATGGTACTGCAGTGGTAACCACCGCAGCCCTCACCAATGCCAGCCGCATGACCGGTATAAAGCTGGAAGCAGCTAAAATCGGCCAAATTGGCCTGGGAGCTGCTGGGAATGCCATTGGGCGCATGCTTATGAATCTTACCGGGAATCAGGTTTTGGGCACTGATCTTTCTGAAATTGCCCTGGCGTATTTTGAGCATCTGGGTGGGATACGGTCAACTCTAACGGAAATCATGCGCGAATGTGATGTGGTGGTTGCCACCACCGGTGTGGCTGGTCTGATCAAACCTGAGATGGTGCACAAAGGCCAAATTATACTTTCGCTTTCCAATCCCATTCCAGAGATCGATCCGGATTTAGCGATAAATGCTGGCGCCGCGTTTGCTGCGGATGGAAAATCAGTAAATAATGTGCTCGGTTTTCCCGGCATCCTGCGCGGTGCAGTGGATACCTACGCCAGTCGTATCAGCCATGAGATGTACCTGGCGGCTGCCATCGCCATAGCAGACCAGACCCCTCCCGACGAGCTGGTTCCCAATCCATTGGATAAAAATGTGCATCGTGCTGTGGCGCGGGCTGTCGCCAGGACGGCGATCGAGCAAGGCCTGGCGCGTGCCGAATTTGTGCCCTATGCGGAGGAATAATGTAATGTAAGCTACCCCATCAACTTTTAGCTCATTCATAATTAGCCCAAAAGGAGAATGCAGTGATGAAAAATAAAAATTGGCTCATTGTTTTAACTCTTACAGTCTTTGCCCTTGTATTGGGCGTTGGTCTTCGTCTCGACCAAAACCAGCCAGTAATCGCTTCCGATCAATCTCCGGCGGATATCACATTGGGGGTCACACGCTCACAGGAACTCGTCATTAATATTTATTACGATAGCCAGCAGCAATTAAATTCTTTTGCATCCGAGCTGGATGTGTGGGAGGTCCATTCCTTACCTGGTATTGGACCAAGCGCAGGCTATGCTGTTGCAGCCGTGACACCCTCCGAGAAAGACTGGCTTGAAGTACAGGGTTACCGGGTGGAGCTCAACCAGGAAAAGACCGAAAAGCTCCGCGAGCAACTTGCCGCGCTCGACCCACGTTATTATTATTTCGATGACTACTTCAACAATTCTAACAACCTTTATATGGTGGATTTTTTACAAGAGACGAATGCCGCCTATCCCACACTCACCGAGCTATTTGATATTGGTGATGCCTGGTTGGCCACTCAAGGTGAATACCAACGTGACATGTGGGTTTTACGCATTACAAATGAAGATCCACAATATGGTGAAATTGCTTCCAAGCCACCCTTTTTCCTGATGGCTAATATCCATGCTCGTGAGGTCACCACTCCCGAAATGGCCATCCGCTATATCAAGTACCTCACCCAGGGTTATCTCGGCCAGGGTGGTTATGGGATTGATCCCGATGTCTCGTGGTTGGTGAATCACCACGTTGTATATGTGATGGTTTCACAAAATCCAGATGGTCACGAGGTAAATGAAGAGGATTGGACCGCCTATTGGCGTAAAAACGTAGATAGCGACGATGGTTGCGGTGATCCGAATTCATGTGGCGTGGATCTTAATCGCAATAGTAATTTTATGTGGGGTTGTTGCGGAGGCTCTAGCGGTAATCCATGTTCCGAAACCTATCGGGGTCCTACTCGTGGCTCAGAGCCAGAAACAGAAGCCATGCAAACCTTCGTTACCCAGGTCTTTCAAGATTGGAACGGACCAAACGGGGATGATGAGATGCCTCCAGCCGCACCGGATGATACCGTTGGCATCTTCATCTCCTTGCATTCTTACCAGGATGAAATTTTATGGGCGTATGAATGCTATCCAGACTGCGGTCAGCCACCGAACAGCACTCAACTAAAAACCATCGGGCGAAAACTTGCCGATATTACCGGCGTAATGATACCCACGGGATTCCTCTATACTGTAGATGGAGGCACCATTGATTTCGTGTACGGCAAGCTGGGTATCCCTGCATATACATATGAAATAGGCCCTGTATATGGCACTTGCGGCGATTTCTTCCCTCCCTACGGCTGCCAGGATGGCATCGATGGCATGCCACGCAATTTTTGGGCCGAAATGGGACCTTCATTCGTGTACGCCAATAAGATAGCCGGTTCGCCCTATATTACCGCCTATGGGCCAGATGCCCAGAACGTGGCGGTAAATCCAACCTCGGTTCCCGGCGGATTGCCGGTCGATTTGACTGCCACCATTATCGACCAGCGCTATTCAAGTGATCCACTGGTACCCATCGCCGCCGCTGAATATTTCATCGATGCGCCGGGCGAAGATGGTTCAGGCATGCCCATGTCATCCAGCGATGGTAGCTGGGGTGAAACGACTGAAGATGTGCAGGCAGTTGTGGATACCAGCGGCATGCTGGAAGGGCAGCATTATCTCCTCGTCCACGGCATGAATGAAGATGGCTTTTGGGGACCATTAACCGCCGTTTTCCTCGATGTTACCACCCCTGCCTATGGCGTGATGCTCATCCCTGAGACAGGCTCGGCCCAGGATGACCCGGGGACTGTCGTCACTTACAAGTTGCAGGTCACCAATATCGGTCAAAATACCGACACATACGACGTCCTGATAAACAGCCAGTGGACCTACGAGGCTCCGACGACCATTGGGCCACTGGACCCGATAGCAAGTGATTATTTTGACTTCCAGGTAACCATCCCCTTCACAGCCACCAATGGCGAATCGGACATTGCTACTGTTATGGTGCAATCTCAGGCTGTCCCTGATGTGGTGGATACATCCGAGCTGACCACCACGGCCAATTTCTATGCTCTCAATCTCTCTCCGGCAGCTGATGACGGTGAGGGTAATCCGGGCGAGCAGGTGAGTTATACCTTGCACCTCACCAACCTTGGCAACCTTACCGATAGCTTTGAGCTTCAAGCCTCGGGCATGTGGAATATCACCCTGCCTGCCGCGATAGGCCCAGTAGAGCCAGGTGCAGGCATGGATTTCGAGGTGCTGGTGGATGTGCCGCTTGAAGCGACCCCGGGTGATTTCGATGTTGCCATGATTACTGCTACCTCCCAGGGGAACGAAAATATATCGGCCACTTCCACCCTAACCACCTCCGTTATCACTGTGTATACTTTTGATGTGAATCCAATCGAGGATACCCTGGTTGGCCATGGCCTCGGAGCGGATGTGGAATTCACCATCCTGATTACCAATACTGGCAATATCACCGATTCGTACGAGATCATCCTTTCACCAGATTCGGGCGACTGGCTTGTAGACTACCCATCACTGGTAGGTCCACTTGCAAAAGGTGCCTCCACTTCGGTGAGTGTAACGGTACACATTCCATTTGACATCCTTATGGGAGACTCAAACCTGACAATATTATCGATACTTTCCGAGGGTGGGTCAGCCGGGCATCAAGTGACCCTCACCACCCATACATTCTGGTATAGCAGTTACATACCCCTGTCTTTGAAGCATTAGCTTTACATTTGACAATAAAAATCCAGCCCTTCACCCACTGGCATGCAGGTGAAGGGCTGGAGAAAGAGGAGAATATGAAACGGAACGTGTTGTCATTGATTGTGCTCGTTTCCATGCTTCTTGGGATGGTTTCGAGCGTTGGTGCTTCTTCAGCTTTGGCTTCTGCTCCTTCACAACCAGCCGAACAATCACCCATCCAAAGCACGGTGGTGCGCATCTATTTCACCAGCCAGGATGACCTTAATCAGCTTGCTGCGCGATTCGATTTATTAGAGGAAGTAAACCAGGAACAAGGGTATGTATTAGCGATCCTCTCTCCTGCTGAATACAGCTACTTACAACAGGCAGGATACCGGCTTGAAATCGATGAAGGCAAGACCAGGCTTCTCAATAATCCAAGAGAAGCCTTACCCGGGCAGGGAATAGATACGATTCCAGGCTATCCTTGTTATCGTACTGTTGAAGAAACCCACGAAGACATGCAGCAAATTGCCCTCGCCTATCCAGACATGACTGAGCTATATGACATTGGGGATAGCTGGGATAAAGTCACGCCGGGTGGAAATCCAGGCTATGATATCCTGGCATTGCGCCTGACCAATGAGAATTTTGGAAATGTGGATGAAAAACCGACTTTCTTCCTCATGGCTGAAATCCACGCCCGTGAGTATGCCACCGCGGAATTGGCCATGCGCTACATAGAATATCTGATCGATAACTATAATATTGATCCGGATATAACCTGGCTGCTGGATTATTTCCGCATCTACGTTGTCCCCATGACCAATCCCGATGGTCGCAAGATTGCTGAGCAGGGAGTGTGGTGGCGCAAGAACGTGGATAGCGATGATGGTTGTACAGATCCCAATAACTGGGGAACTGACCTGAATCGTAATCACACATTCAAATGGAACATGGGTGGATCTGATGATTGGCCATGCGGTGAAACCTATCACGGTCCAACCGCCGGTTCCGAACCCGAAGTGCAGGCAATTGAGTCCTTCATATTGACCCTATTCCCAGATCAGCGCGGCCCGGGTGACACCGACCCCGCTCCACTGGACAGCACCGGCGTATTTATTACCCTGCATAGCGCTGCCAGCCTGGTCTTATGGCCTTGGGGTTGGTCTTCTTCACCTGCTCCTAACGGAACCCAATTGGAAACCCTTGGACGCCACTTGGCGTACTTCAACGGGTATACCCCTCAGCAGAGCTACCAGCTTTACCAGACAAGTGGTACATCCGATGAATTTGTCTACGGAGAATTAGGCGTGCCTGGATATACCTATGAGTTGGCTGGCGAATTCTTCCAAAACTGCAGCTCCTTTGAAAATACAGATGTTCCCGACAACATTGACTCCTTAATGTATGCCTATAAAACCGCCCGCCTCCCGTATATGAATCCCGCTGGGCCGGATTCACTCAATATAATGGCCTCCCCTGCTGCAGTAGCTCCCGGCGAGCCTGTGTTGCTGACCGCTACTGCCAACGATACTCGTTATGCGGGTGGTGAACCCAGCCAGAATATTGCCGAAGCACATTACAGCATCGATAATCCCGCTTGGATTCCCGACACTTCAACTTATCCAATGGTTGCCAGTGATGGCAACTTTAACAGCAACATTGAGAATATCGAAGGGACGATTGACACCACCGGCCTGACCTCCGGGCGCCACATCATCTATGTCGAAAGCAAGGATGCCAATGGCAATTGGGGTGTCACCAGCGCTACGTTCCTATTCATCATTGAACCCGGAATATCTCCTGTGATTGATGGATACGTGCTTCAGGCTGGCACCAACCTGCCCGTATCTGCCAGTGTCTCTGCAGGGTTGTTCAACACCGCCACCGACCCCGCCACCGGCTACTACAGCATGACTGTAATCAGTGGTACCTATGACATGATTGCTGAGGCAGATAATTTTGCTCCTGCTTATGCTGATGATGTCATTGCTCAAGATTACCAGGTGGTCCACCAGGATTTTCTGCTGTATCCCATGTGTACCATCTTCTCCGACGATGTTGAAAATGGGAACCAGGGTTGGGTGCCCGGAGGCTCTCCCAATACTTGGGCGATCACTACCGAAAATTCTCACAGCCCTAGTCATTCCTGGACGGATAGCCCGGGGGGATATTATCCGAACAATGCCAATAACTTCATCATTTCCCCATCCTTTGACTTCACGGACTATACCGGGGTGACATTGAATTTTTGGCACACTTACGCCACAGAGGGAGGCTGGGACTACGCTTCGGTTGAGTACAACACCGGTAGTGGCTGGAACACTGCCATCCAATATGACGGCTCGCATACATGGGATCAGGCTGAAGTATCGATGCCTTCTTTGGATGGAGTAGAGAGCGCTCAGATACGCTTCCATCTCACCAGCGATTATTATCAAACCTACGATGGCTGGCACGTGGATGACATCTCCATCACAGCCGGAGGGCCTGGATGCATGCCGCCCATACCCCCAACCGCAGAGTTCACTAGCAACAGCCCGGTGTACTTGGGTGAGCAAATGCTTTTCACCAATGGCACCACTGGATCCGTACCCATGACCTATGAATGGGACTTCGGCGATGGTATCGGAACCTCCACGGATGTCAATCCCACTTATACCTATATCGATACCGGTAGCTATACGGTCACGCTGGTTGCCACTAACAACCTTGGCACCGATAGCATCAGTCATACCGTCACCGTCGAGCCTGGTGCCGTCACTGATATTAATCTTACCCAAGTAACTACGGGTACGTTATTCCCCGGAGATATTGTGGAATTTTTACTGGACCTGCAACCTGATGATTCTGCCACACCATTCTCCTATTCATATGATTTCGATGACGGCACGGTTATTACCGGGACTTCCGAGATGGAACCGTGGAGCTTTTTCCACATTTTTAACAGCCCAGGTGTTTACACGGTCCAGGTAGCTGTTAAAAATGATGCCATGCCTGACCCAATCATGGATTCCCTGGTGGTCTATGTCAATTACGAATTGTTCCTGCCGTTGACCCGTAAATGACCCCTATGAGTGCTGCAAATTTCGAGTACAATTTGCAGCACTCTATATTTTAATTATTTACTCGGAGGTATTCATGTCCAAAGCAGCATTACGTGAAAAGCGGCGCGCTGAAAGGATTGCCAAGCGTAGGCGCCAGCGAACAATTCTGGGTATCATCATTGTCCTGGTGGTGCTCCTGATCGCCTTCTTTGCGTGGAGAGACTATCAAACCAAGCTGCAAGCCGCCGCAACATTAACCCCCATGCCCACCAACACCCCGGCAAGTACGCAAAGCTCCACCGGTGAGTTATACTCGATCGGTGTATTGGATACCTCCCCGCCATCACCCTCCTCGAATGCCACAACCACTGCATCTGGTCTTGTTTATGAAGATTTGAAGGCAGGTGATGACGCTACTGCTCAAAATGGGGATACGTTGTCGGTCAACTATACCGGTTGGCTGCAAGATGGCACCAAGTTCGATTCGTCAATCGATCGCGGGCAAACATATGATTTTCCTCTCGGCGCTGGGCAGGTGATTGCTGGGTGGGATGAAGGTGTGGTGGGAATGAAAGTAAATGGTACCCGCTTGCTGGTTATTCCCCCATCACTGGGATACGGCTCTACGCCCAATGGCCCTATCCCTGCAAACTCCACACTGATCTTTGAAGTACAGCTTGTGGCAATCAAATGACCATCCGGGCGTGTGGTTCTCACACGCCCGGTTTTTTTATTGTTTTGCGATGATCGTTTCTTTTAATACGTTGGCTAATCGCTCGATTCCTGTTTGGATTTGCTCGGGATTGGAATAGGAGAAGTTAAGTCGCATGGTGTTATTTCCACCTCCCGACGCATAAAATGAGGTACCTGGTACAAAAGCCACATTCCTCTTCACCGCCACCTTGAAGATTTGTGCCGTATCCATACCCTCTGGTAGCATGCCCCACAGGAACAATCCACCTTTTGGCCTGGTCCAAGATACACCCGGGGGAAACAGCTCTTCCATCGCATCCAGCATGATATTCCGTCGCTCACCATACACCCGCCGGATTAACCATATATGCCTGTCCAGAAACCCTCCGCGGGCAACTTCATATGCCACGATCTGGTTGAATGTCGAAGTGTGCAAATCAGCGCCTTGCTTTGCCTGCACCAGCTTGCGGATCACTTGCGTCGGTGCGATGACCCAGGCCAACCTCAACCCTGGAGCAAGGGTCTTCGAGAACGTGCTCAAATAGATTACATTCCCCCGGTACTCATTACCGCCATTTTTCCGGTACTCATTATCCAGGGTAACAATGGAGGGTAAGTTTTCTCCTTCGTAGCGTAGCTGCCCATAGGGATCATCTTCGATGATTGGCACGCCGTAGTGGTCAGCGATTTCGATCAGTTGTTTCCGGCGCTCCAATGATAATGTTACCCCGGTAGGATTCTGGAAGTTGGGCAGCACATAGATAAATTTCACTCCCGATCGAAGCGCATTTTCCAATTCATCGGTAATCATCCCGTCTTCATCCATAGGCACCGTGACGTATTCAGCCCCATAAGCATTCCAGGCCTGCAATGCGCCCAGGTAGGTTGGATCTTCAACTAGGATGCAATCACCCGGGTTGATGAATACCTTGCCGATCAGGTCGAGGGCCTGCTGACTTCCACTGGTAATTAGGATATTATCTGGAGTCACGCTGATACCATATCGTGCCGTATGCCGGGCGATCATCTCGCGTAATGGAGTGTAGCCTTCAGTTGCGCCGTATTGTAAAGCTTCTGGGCCCCATTCCCTTAGCACGGTCTCACATGCAGCTGAAAATTCTTCCACCGGGAATACATCCGGGGCCGGTAAACCTCCTGCAAAAGAGATGACCTCCGGGTTTTCGGTCAGCTTGAGTAATTCTCGAATGGCTGAGCTTTGCATTCGTTGCGTCCGTTGCGCATAACGATGATCCCAGGGTGTTTCCATTAATTTAACTCTCCTTTATCTTGGTTTATGTTATTACGAAAGACCGGCAAGCTTCTGTTTATATTCTACCGTTTTTTTCTCTCATAATTTCGGAAAACGGCGCACGATATGGGCTGGAGAAGGCAGGATTACTCGGTCGCCAATTTTTAAGGTTCCCAATATCTTGCTGGTATCCTTGGGCGCGCCTTGATATACATAAATAATCGTGCCTTTTACAGCAATTTTCGCATCGATATATGCCTGACCGGTCAAATATCCATCCATATCAACAGCGCAGCTGGTAACATGCCCCACCACCCTTCCACGCCAGTCCACCACTGGGTCTCCGAGGTGCGCCATTCTCACTCCTTTTTCATCGAAGCGGAAGCGCACCAGCTCGCCCGTGCGTTGCTTCTCTTTCTCAATAAATGCTTCTCGACCAATGAACCAAGGCTTATATGTCTTCACAAATTGGCTGAAACCTGCTTCTCCCACTCCCAGGTTAAGCTCACCGCCCATTTCATGGCCATAAAGAGGTAAACCGGCTTCAGTGCGCAGTGAGTCCCGTGCACCCAGACCGCACGGCTTAATACCGTATTCTTTACCTGCCTCCATAAGGGTGTTGAAGAGCTCATTTGCCCTGTCGGGGTGCACGAATATCTCAAAAGATAACTTTTCACCCGTATATCCGGTTCTGGATATAACCAGGTCAAATCCGCCCATGTTGACTTCACATATATGCGTACGCTTGAGATAGCGCACACAGCATGTTGTTGCTTCATCGCATCTTAATTTTAGCAAGATCTTCCTGGCCATTGGACCTTGCAGTGCGATGTCTACACGCATATCCCCACCTTCTTTTGGGTCTTTTAGATTGCGTAAAATCGCGTGGTGTCCGAAAACTTTAGTCCACGGGCGCTGGTTATCTACGAGTACCTGCCCTTCCCTCACCGCATTTAACCACGCCCAATCCTTATCAAAGTTAGCTGCGTTCACCACCATCAATATCTTCTCAAGGCTGCGCTTGTAGATGATCAGGTCATCAATGACGTTGGCGTCTGGGTCGAGGAAGTGCGTATAGCAGGATTCACCCACCGATAGATAGCTCACATCATTGGCCACCACGCTGTCTAAAAAAGCCAGTCCATCGGGCCCTTCCACTTGGATCACACCCATGTGTGCTACATCGAATAAGCCGGCGGTCTGCCTCACTGCCAGGTGTTCTTCCATTACAGAGCTATACCACACCGGCATTTCCCAGCCCGCATAGGTGATCATCTTGGCGCCCAGTTTTTTGTGGGTTTCAAAGATGGGAGTCCGTTTTGTGGATCCTTCCTTTTCTTCCCAAACAAATTTCGGTAAGGGCTCACCATTTCCCGGTTCCATGCCGATAAAATATGGTTTTGGAGCGATCGGGTCACCCTTCAAGGGCAATACTGGCTCAGCCTCCGATACTTCCACAATGGTTAGCCCCGGTAATTTCTTCGAAACATCCTGGTCAAAGGCCGTATATCCATCTGAAAGATCTCTCAGCCACGCAGCCACCAATCCCTGTCTCTCGGAGGGAAGGGTCAGACGGAAACGGTAAGCGCTTACACAGGTCAAAGTGCCATCCACAACTTCACCAGCAGTATTCAGTCGTGTGGGTTCGCTCTCTCCAGGCGCTAAAGCTTCCACGTTGCTGGTTAGTGCTTCGCTCAGGAATAATCTTACCCTTTCACCTGAAATTTCCAATACCGCCCAATCACCTTTGCTCGCTTTCTCATCGATGTAGTAAAAATGTGGGTAGCCATGTTGGCTGGGATCAAAATCGATCCCTGCACTTTCGGCCAGCTCCCTTGCTCTGATTTTTCCTGTCTCCAGCACATCAAAATCCACCTTGGCACGCCGCAATCTGAGCTTGGCTCCTCCCCTGTTAAAAGGTTTCGTGGAAAGAAGGACATCGGCAATGATATCAGCCAGTTTCTTCATCTCCGCTTCTTTAAATCCACGCTGTGTTACCCACGGTGAACCCATGCGAATACCCGACGGATCGGCGGCATTTTTATCCCCCGGAATAGTATTGCGGTTCACCACGATGCCAGCTAAATCCAGAATGCGTGATGCCATATCGCCTGAAAGGGTTGTCCCATCCGAGCCCACTACTGACGAGCATGCCAGGTTCATCAAATGCGTGTTCGTGCCTCCGTAAGCGATGCGGAACCCCCTTTGTTTTAATTGATCGGTGAATACTACACAATTTTTTACCACCTGGTGTTGCAGCTGGTGGAATTGCTTTGTTTTAGCCAGCTTGAATGCCACCGCCATGGCAGCATACGAGTTGACGTGCGGTCCTCCCTGCTCACCAGGGAAAACTGCCCGGTCGATATCACGCGACAATTTCTCATCAAAGGTCAGGATGCATGCTCCGCGAGGGCCACAAAGTGATTTATGGGTGGTAAATGTCACCACGTCGGCATACCCTACCGGTGAGGGGTAAGCTCCTGCCACCACCAAGCCTGCGATGTGGGCGATGTCGGCGAATAAATATGCCCCCACCGCGTCCGCGATTTGCCGGAAGCGTGCCCAATCTGCCGCCCAAGGATAGGATGAGTAACCTGCGATGATAAATTTAGGATTATATTTTCTGGCTAACTCCTCAACTTCATCATAATTGATTTGTTCGGTTTTCGCGTCAACCGAGTAATGCACCGCATTGTAGTATTCTCCCGACCTGTTTACCGGTGAGCCATGGGTGAGGTGACCACCATGCAGCAGGTCCATCCCCATGATGGTGTCACCCGGTTGCACCAGGGCATGATAGACCGCATTATTGGCTGGTGCCCCCGATAAAGGCTGGACATTGACATAAATATCATCCGCATCGATCATTTCATTGGCGAAGATCTCAGCGCACCTGCGCCGGGCTAGCTCTTCGATGGTATCCGCGTATTCGACTCCCTTGTAGTAGCGCTTATCAGCGTAACGCCTGAAGGTCGCCAGCCTTGCCGGAAGATCCATGATTTCATTTTCAGTCATCCAGCGGGTTTCTTCCCGTGGGTAGCCCTCAGCATAGATATTTTGGAAGGCGGAGGATAACGCCTCCCGCACCGCCATAGGAGCCTGGGTTTCACTGGGAATCAAGATGATCTTTCGATATTGTCTTTCAGCTTCCAATTGGGTTAATTCAAAAATAGCAGGATCCAATTCTTCCAGATCACCGCGAAATAAAAAGTCTTCCATGTTTATCTCCTGATTTCAGCTAATCATTATTGTTAGACAATTGAATTGTAGCCGCTTGATAGACCTGGGTCAAGTGTAGACCTACTTATGCCACATGTCTAACCCACCAACGGTTTCCAGGCTCAATAGCCAAGCTCGAAATTGACCTGGTAATTAAGCTGCTCACCACGAATTAATCGTCGGTAGTTCTCGATGAACAATGCGACTATGTCTGGAGGATAATTCCGGGCAGCCGTGTGAAAGGTCAGGAACGTATTCTGTGTATCCCACAATGGATGATCTGCAGGTAAAGGCTCTTCTCTGGTAACGTCCAGTACTGCCCCAGCCAGCGAGCCACTTCGTAAATGATCAATAAGGGCTGTCTCATCGATGGTGCTTCCCCGCCCGATATTGATCAACCAGGCGCGTGCTGGCAGGGATGATAAAAAATCAGCATTCACCAGGTTGTGGGTGGCTTTTGTAGATGGTAGTGTACACACCAGGTAATCCAGCTCAGCTGTAAAATCCCGCCAGTCATCCCCATGAAAATATCGATCGACTTCAGCACACACCTCGCTTTGTCTGGTGTACCCGAATACTTTCATCCCAAAGAATTTTGCGCTCGTTGCCAGGTGCGATCCGATAGACCCAATCCCTAACAATCCAAAAATCTTTCCCTTCAAGGTGCCAGGGGTTTCACACGACCATTTCCTCTCCTTTTGGGCTTTCCAACGCGATAGAATTTGGCGTTCGATCATGACCATGTAGCCAAACACATATTCCGTCATTAACTGCCCATAAACATTCCTGGCATTGGTAAGAATGTAATTACACCGCAAACCTTGAGCCATAAGTGGCTCCACCCCTGCCCAGCTTGCCTGCACCCATTCCACTTTCGTCAACAAGTTGATCACTTTGCTGATTAGCTCCGGCTCACCGAAAATAAGGTCGAACTCACCAGCCTTACCTGTCACCTGATCAGGCTTGCTGGCTCCCGTGATGATCAAATCGGGAAGTCTCGCCTGCTCGAGCAATCTTATATAGACCTGGTGATCTTCTGAGAGTACGAGTAAGTGGTGTGGTATTAGGCTCATCTTCAAACGATTTACGCCTGGGTCAATGCTTCAGAAAATAAATTTCGCAGGCTTGATCGATTAATTCCGGTGTTAATTGGATCAGGCTCTTCTCGTAAAAGCATATCGCGTTGACAATTGACAGGATATCGCGTGGATGCACCGCCTGCAGTGGCCGTTTATCCTCTCTATACCATTTTTCAATGAGATGTTCATAGCTAGTGATGTCAAAAGTAATATTTAACTGCCGGCACACATTCTGAACGATACGTTTATACGTGGGCTCATCGGGATTAAAAACCCCTACCTTCATCTGGATACGGCGGAAAAATGCTTCATCAGCCAGGTGGAATGGGTCGAGATTGGTGCAAAAAATGATCAGTGCCCTGAATGGGATGACCAGCGTCTGACCGGTGCGCAGGCGTAAATAATCCACCCCATTTTCCAATGGCATGATCCAGCGATTGAGGAGGTCAATCGGGCTGGCTTGCTGCCGCCCGAAGTCATCAATCAAGAACACTCCACCATTTGCTTTCAGCTGCAATGGGGCTTCGTAGAAATTCGCCAGGGGGTCGAAGCGTAAATCGAGCGCATCGATCTTCATCTCGCCACCCACCACCACTGAGGGCCTTTTAAACAAACCCCAGCGTCCATCCATATTAGCTTTGGATTCCTTCTCTATTTCTTCGTGGAATAGCCGATCGTAAATTTGGATGATTTGCCCTCCGGCAGTAAGCGCGTAAGGGATCCAAATGGGCTCTGTCCCGCTGATTAATTGTGAAATTTGTAGTGAAATCGTGGTTTTGCCGTTTCCGGGTGGACCATACAGAAATAGTGAAGCTGCTGAATTGATTGCCGGGCCTATCTTTCGGTGAAAGTCATCTGGCAAGACGAGCCCCTTTAGCGCATCATTCACCTGTTCTGGCGTTACCATGCGTGGGCCCGATGTCTGTATCTCAATCGCCTGGTTGTAACGGTGCACAGGCACAGGCACCGGCCCAATATATTGGCAGCGTTCCATCGATTCTCTTGCCCGCTCCTCGCCGCCCCCGGTGAGCTTGTATATGTAATTTAGAGGGCCGTACGAAGCAGATGATTGCGATACCTCCACCAGGTGCTCCTTCCGCAGCCATTCCAGTACTTGTTCAAGTGCGTGTGGTACCCTCATCACCTGTGACATTCGCCTGAAATCTACATTACCTTCCGTGTACAGCAAGCGCAATAGGATATCAATTAATATATTTTGCGGGATATCCAGTTCTTCAACAGATTTTGGTTGCACCAGCAAATCCATCAACTTCTGCTCACTCAACATTTATTTCACCACTTTCTGTCTATTCGTGAGATTACCCGCTGACATTATACAATGAACATCGCGCAATGAGCCATGAAACTGATCGTTTTTGCTTTCATCCTTTATAAATCTTCATTCACAGCTTTATAATCTCTTTTTAACGCAAGCTCTTTACCGTATTCTGGTAAAGAGCTGAAGAAGATTGGCAAAAATATCTGCCTGTATTGTTCAGTTTGGTCTCTTTTTGTAAAGAAACTCACATCAATATCGAAAAACTTGTCTATTTTCTCAGCTGTTTCAGGTACGCGATCCCGCGTGAAGCGGCTTTATCTGCATCCGGCAGGGGCATGAATTCTCCTGATATCCAGCCTGTATATCCGACAAAACATAATGCTTCAAGGATCGAGCTAAAAGCCAGGTGTCCTGCGCCAGGATGCCAGCGATTAGAATCGGCCACGTGGAAATGGAATATGTGCTTCCCAGCCCTGGTAATACTATCTTCGATACCAGGTTCTTCTATGTTCATGTGGAAGGTGTCCAGAAGCAATCCCAGGGAAGTTGAGCCTACTCTCTGGATCAATGCAAGACCATCTTCGACGGTATGGATCAAATCAGTTTCATAGCGGTTCAAGGGCTCAAGTGCCATCCGCACTCCACTGGCTGCCGCCACATCAAGGCATTCGCGCAGGCAATCAATTAGCTTCTGCATCGATTCTTCGTGCGATTGGCCAGGTGGAGTAACCCCACGAATCAGCCCGATAATGACCAGCGCCTCAAAACGCCTGGCGAGCTCGATTTGGCGCTTAATGCGCTCCACAGCGGCTTTTCGCACTGCCGGGTCTATGCTTGTAAAGGATAGATGCTCCTCTCCCCAAGCCTGTCCTGTTCCAATAGCGGGAACAATAAGGTCGTGTGCGCGAGTCATCCCTGCCAGCTGCTCCCAATCCAGCAGGTCAGGGTTACCCACTGCCAGCTCCACACCGTCGTAACCCCAACCTGCGATCTTTGCCAGGTTTCTCTCAAAATCACCCTTCAGTGCCACGGCATTGAAGCTGGTTGCCTGGGTGGATAACACGATAGAATGTCTAAAGTAGCTCAATTCATCCTCGCTAATTTACCCTTTTCATCAATACTCCATATCATGCACAAGATTTATTCAGGCAAGTAGGTGATCTTGCACTCGCTGCGGTCTGTTTGCAACTTAATAATATTTTCCGGCACTTCCTCCAGGCAGATTTTTTTGGTGCTCATCGGGGTCATATCCATGCCAGAAGCCATGCAATCGATCACTCTCGGGAAGTTGCCATGCCCTGAATGGCCCTGTGCTCCAACGATACGGGCTTTGCGCACCTGCAACACTTCTCCCATCACTGGCATCTTGGCATCAGCGCGAGCTGTCACCACCACCGTGCTACAGATTGTCCTTCCTTCCCAAATCACGCGCTCGATGCCCGGGTACACCACTTCTGGCAATCCGGTGGCTTCCATAAAGAGGTCAGCCCCCATTCCATCGGTAATTTCAAGTACCCGGTCGGCAAAATCCTCCTTTACCGGGTTGATATGGTAATCTGCTCCCAGCTTGAGGGCCATCTGGGCACGCGCTTCCTGCGTTTCAGAGATAATGACCTTAGACGCCCCCGCTCGTTTCATGATCGCGCATGCGGCAATCCCCACCGGGCCACCGCCCAGGATTACTGCCCGATCTCCTGGTTTGATGCCTCCACCTCTTTCAATGACTGCGTTATATGCCACTGAGGTGGGTTCCACCAGGCTGCCTGCGATGAATATGTCCCGCTCATCGTAATTATTTTTAAGCGGCTCAAGGCTCCAAACTGTCCTGGACGGAACGACGATGTACTTGGTATATGCACCGTTGAAATTGAAACCTACCTCATCCAGGCGCTCGCAATGGTTGGGTTGCCCATCGGCACATGGTCTGCATTGCCCGCACCATAACATCTCCTCGGAGGTAACCAGTTCACCTCCCTTGAAAGGCTTATTGGTTCGTTTATTGATGGCATTCTTCCCGGCTTCCACCACGATGCCTGAAAATTCGTGCCCCAGGATGCAAGGGAAACCAGTCAACCCCGGGTAGAAAATATAGCCATTTTTATCCGCCTGCGCCATATGCACATCCGAACCGCAAATACCGCAGGCTTTCACTTCCAACAACACCTGTTCTGGTCCTGGGCTTGGGATATCATATTCACGGATCTCCAGGCGTGGGTTCCTCCACACCTGGCTACCCAGGTATGTCTGGTGTCCTTCAATGTCCTTGCTTCCCAGCTTGAAACCGGGTTTGGGCTCCCAATCTGCCACCAGGGTCACGCCCTGCATTTTTCCCTTCATAAAACACCTCCTCATCCTCCATGTAAGTTCGTAGACCTTATTGTTCGGCTGCCCTGAATTAGACTTCAGTGCCCTGCCCTATGCGGGGGATTGAATAAACGCTCTTCCATCCGGGGCTCATTGGCTCACGCAGGTAAGGTTCCATCTCCTTGGCAGTTCGCAAGGTCACCTCTTCAACCGGAGGCAGCTTCCCGGGTGGGAAAGCCGCCAAAACATCATCATTCCATAGGGTCAGGTATTTCAATATCGCTGCCATCGGCCGCTTTGCTTTATAAGCTGCCCCATCGCGGGCTTTACCCACCACACCTTCAGGTGTACCCTTGATCTCAATGGCGAAGTGACCCTCTCCCTCCGACCATTTGCTTGGGCGTGCAAAGGGGTCCACGGATTTATCGAAGTGGCCCTCCGGAAGGTAGTTTTTTCCTTCGGTGTTCACCGCATAATCCATATCCACCATGTCTGGATGCAGGAGCAGGCTGAGTGAAGTCTCGCTTTCATCAGCATGCACGAAATTCGTCCCCATCTGCCCGCCTCGATCATCGGTGCGGAAGAATTCGCGCACCCCACGGTGCCAATCGATCACCCGGTATATTCCAGGCAGCTGGTAGCGCTTCTGGAATTCCTGTATGGCCGATTCGAGCATCCATAGCTGCCCGTGGTTATTGACAATCAGCTGCTTGCGAAATCCATCATTCCACAACCCCAACATGACATCGATCATCATCTCGCGCACCACGTGCTCTCGCAAAATGACTGTCCCTGGCATACCCAGGTGATGGTAGGGGTGTCCTCCATACATAAGGGGTGGTAATGCCAGGTTGACTGCCGCGCCACGTTTGGCTGTGAAGCGTCGCACTCCCTCGCAGATCGCGCTTACATATAGTGTGTCTGCTGCACTAGGCAGGTGTTGGCCATGTAATTCAGTAGAGCCAACCGGGATGAATACGATGTCGTTTTTCTTGCGGTTGATTTCCACCTGCCAGCGGGTTGTGGTTTGAATATATGAGCCGGTTTTTGCCCATTCGACCGGCGTTGGGATGCCGTAATCTGCCAGTATGGCATCGATCTCAGCGTCGGAGGCTTTCCACACTTCATACTTAAGCCGCCCTGTGGGGTTATCTTCGAAAAACAGGTCAGGCTCATTTGTAGCTATATAACCTTTGGGTGTTTGGTGATCCGTCATTTTTAGTTTCCTTTCACGAAAAAATCATTTGCTCGGTTTACATTGGCATTGTGAACATTCGATCTTGAATTTTCAGTTTTTTCCGCTGAAATCCTTCAGGTTGATGGGTCGGTTTTGTCTCAATGATTGCCAGGTTGCCAACCCTAGTAAAACTGCTGCCCGGCTGTCTTCCCCGGTGGGTGTCACCGGCTTATCATCTCTCACGCATTGCAAAAACTGCCTCACTTCGTCGATATAGCAGTCCGCATAGCGCTGGATGAAAAAATGGGGCAGCTTGGCAGAATGATAGCCGTCTTTATCCCCCACAACGACCGTATGCTCAAACTCATTGCCCGCCTTGGCTGCACCATTTGCGCAAAAAACTTCCAGGCGCTGGTCATAGCCAAAGGCACATTGCCGGCTGTTATCGATCGAGCCGATGACCCCATTCCTAAATCGTAATGTAATGATGTCAACATCCACATCACCAAGGTCCTTCAAGTAAGGCGCTAGGAGCACATTCCCGATCGCATACACCTCCTCCACCTCACCAATCTGGAAGCGCGCCATATCAAAATCATGGATGCTCATATCCAGGAACATCCCACCCGAGGTTTTAGCATACTCGAGCGTTGGGGGCTCAGGATCCCGATTGATGATGTGGATGATACAAGGGCGCCCAAGCTGGCCTGAATTTACCACCTCGCGCACTTGCTTGAGTGATTTATCAAACCGGCGGTTAAATCCGATTTGTAATTTAACCCTCGTCTGCTTAATCGTTTCCATGACTACATCGATGCTTGCCAAGTCGAGAGAGAGAGGTTTTTCACAGAAGATTTGCTTGCCGGCATTTGCCACATCCTTCACGATAAAATCGTGCGTGTCGGTGTTTGTGGCAATCAAAAACGCTTCGATGTTTTTATCATCCAATAGCTCGTGATAGTCCTTTACCACTCGCTTAATTCCTAATTCACTGGCAACAGCCTGCGCCACTTCCAGACGAATATCGCAAACAGCCACAAGATTGGCTTCAGGGATGCTTCGTACAAGATTGCGTGTATGCATGCTTCCAATCCGGCCGGTGCCAATCACAGCTATATTGACCTGTTTGTCCATCATTGCCTCACTGTACTTTCATGACAATCTTCATAGCGCTTTTTGGATGGTGAGTGAGGGAATTAATATCCAGCCCCAGGTCGTTAAAAGCTTTTATCCCATCTTCCAACCTGACGACTTTGGTAAAAAATGGATCCATATTCAAACGCTTTTCCTGGAATATCCTTATCGCCGGTACCATGGTGTTCTGTCCCAGGTACAATCCCAGGATCTTGGTAGCCCAGCGGGTGATATCGTTCGGCACCACTGTTGCCTGGACGCTCGAATCCATCCCAAAGGGTAGCACCTTTCCTCCGGGTGTCACACATTCCAGTGCCTGCTCCAGGGCATTGCCTGTAGCTTCCACCACGATGTCAGCTTTGCGCCCATAGGTGAACTCAGTGATCCTCGCGGGGATGTCCTCTTCTTGTGGGTTCCACACGGTCAACCCACATTGCTTTGCTACATTGATCCGATAGGGGTCAATCTCGGTTACCGCCACCTTTGCCGCGATGTTTTTGGCGAGTTGTGCGAACAGGTAACCAATTGGCCCAAAACCCAGGATCAATACGTAATCATAGGGCAGCATGAGCAGGGTATTCATCCCATTGATGACTGTCGCCAGAGTCTCGACCTGGGTGGCTAATATATCATCGATTTCATCCGGCAGAACGTAACATTGGGTCTCGGGCATCAGGCAGTATTCTGCGTAGCCGCCATTACGCATCACACCCAATGAGCTATTCTTGATTTCGATGCATTGGCTGGTGAGCCCCATACGACAAAATGTGCAAAATCCGCAGCGGATGTTGGGATCGACCGCCACTCGATCACCGACTTTAACGTGCTCCACATGTGATCCGATCTCGACCACCGTGCCACATATTTCATGCCCCAGGGCGATGTCTTCTCTGAAATGATGCTTTCCCTCCAGAATTTTTATGTCCGAGCCGCAAATACCCACCATCGAAACCTTTACCAGCACATCATTCGGTTGCGTTACTTTGGGTATCGGCAGTTCCATAAGCTCAATTTTCCCCACCTTTCTAATTACTAATGCTTTCATTGTGTCCATTGTGCCTCCTCGATTATTTCTTATCTTAGTGATAGACTGCATAGCTATTGGCTATCGTTGCACCCTTGAAGAACCACCTTGTGCGAAGGCTCTTACTTCCGCCAGGGTCGCCATGGTCTGGTCCCCCGGAAAGGTAGTGATCAATGCCCCATGAGCCCATCCCAAGTTGACCGCTTCCTGAGCACCTTCATCCATGAGCAATCCGTAGAAAAAGCCCGCTGCGAAACCATCTCCGCCCCCGATTCGATCCAATACCTCCAGCTCACAGGTGGGTGAAATATAGGTCTTCCCATCGATCCAGGCTACCGCACCCCAGGTATGCCGGTTGGTAGATCGGACTTCCCGCAAAGTGGTTGCCACCGCTTTGATCTGAGGGTGTCGGTCAATGACCTGCTCGATCATTCCACAAAATGCGTCTGGATCAAGCCTGGAGCTGTTAGTGATTTCCGGCCCAGGCATGCCCAGGCCGAATTGCAGGTCTTCCTCATTACCCACCAGCACATCCACATTATCCACTATGCGATTCAATATTGATACGGCTTTTTGGCTGTCGCCCCAAATGCCCCATAACTTGGCCCGGTAATTGAGATCGAATGAGACAATTGCCCCATGCTCCCTGGCTGCCTGCATGCCTTCAAGAATAAGCTCACTCGTGCTGGCAGAAAGCGAAGCAAAAATTCCTCCGCTGTGGAACCAGCGCACTCCAGTCGAAAAGATGCTATCCCAATCAAAATCACCAGGTTTCAAGCGCGCCGCAGCCTCATTCGAACGGTTATAAAATACCACCGGTGCTCGTACGCCATGGCCTCTATCGCTGTAAATGGTGGCCATATTCGGCCCGGTTACCCCATCATGTTTGAACCATTTATAAAATGGCTTTACCCCCATAGACCGAACGCCGTTGGCAATCAGCTCACCAATTGGGTAATCAACCATGGCAGTTGCGATCCCGGTGTTAAGTTTGAAACAATCTGCCAGGTTAGCAGCTACGTTATATTCACCTCCGCTGGGGTAAATATTGCAGGTCGTTGCCTTACGGAAAGGCACCACACCTGGGTCCAGCCGGTGATTGAGTGCTCCAAGGGCTAAAAAATCCAGCTCGCCTTTTGAGGTGATCCGTATGCTTGTTTTCATGGCATTCTCCTCTTTACCACTATCTTTACAATCTACATTAGCGCCAATACAATTAACCTTTTTTCCATACCGTCGATGTTACCTCGCCTCCATGCCCGGTCCAGTTTGTATGGAAGTATTCACCACTGGGTTTATCAATACGCTGGTAGGTATGCGCCCCAAAATAATCTCGTTGGGCTTGCAGCAGGTTGGCCGGTAACCGTTTGTGCCGGTATCCATCAAAAAATGCTAGCGCGCTCGATATAGCTGGTATCGGGATGCCTGCATGAGCTGCCTGTGCCACCACTCTCCGCCAGCCTGCCTGTGTTGAACAGATTTGATCTTTGAAGTAAGGCGCGAGCAGCAGGTTTTGCAGGCTAGGGTTTTGGTCGAAAGCCTCTTTGATCTTCCCCAGGAAAGCGGACCGGATGATGCAGCCCCCACGCCACATCAGCGCAATGCCACCATAATTCAAATTCCATTGGTATTCACGTGCTGCTGCCTTGAACAGCATGTACCCTTGTGTGTAAGATATGATCTTGGAGGCATAAACTGCCTCTTCAAGGTCTTGCAGTAATGCTGACCGGTCACCTTCGATGTGTGCTGCCGGGCCACTCAATAACATCGCAGCTTGTCGCCTTTCATCCTTCAATGCCGAGAGGGTCCGTGCAAAAACAGCTTCCACTACCATGGTGAGTGGCATTCCCATGTCTAGCGCTGAGATTCCTGCCCACTTTCCGGTGCCTTTTTGCTCAGCCACGTCCAGGATTTTATCCACCAGCGGTAAGCCATCCTCATCCTTGTACGCCAGGATGTCTCGGGTGATCTCGATCAGGTAGGATTCAAGCTTCCCCTGGTTCCAGCCGTCAAAAATCTCCGATATTTGTATCGCTGATAAACCCAAGCCCTCATGCATCAGCTGGTAGGCTTCACCGATTAGCTGCATGTCCCCATATTCGATGCCATTGTGTACCATCTTCACATAATGCCCAGCGCCATTCTCACCCACCCAATCACAGCAAGCGTCTTCCCCTCCATCGGGGCGTTTCACCTTGGCAGCGATACTCTGGAAAATTGGCTTGACATGCTCCCAGGCTGCCGGGCTGCCACCCGGCATGATGGACGGACCGTGCCGTGCCCCTTCTTCACCACCCGAAACTCCGCTGCCGATATATAGTAAGCCTTTTGATTCCACATACGCCGTGCGGCGGATGGTATCGTTATAGTTCGAGTTACCTCCATCGATGATGATATCACCAGGCTCCATGAATTGGATGAGCAGCTCAATAAAATCATCCACCGGCTTACCCGCCTGGATCATCAACATCACCCGCCGGGGGAGCTTCAAGCTACCAATCAGCTCGTCCAGCGAATGGGTTCCGACTATCAATGTACCCATGGCATTCCCTTCGATGAAGTCATCGACCTTGGATACCGTCCGGTTGAAAACTGCCACCCTGAATCCGTGGTCACTCATATTCAGTGCCAGGTTTTGTCCCATCACTGCCAATCCAATCAATCCGATATCAGCTTTTTCCACGTTCACCTCCTGTGGTAAATCTCATTGGACAAATTACTTCCTTTCGCTCGCCCTGGTCATTTTTTCAAAACGATCCGTCAGTCGGTAAAGAACTTCACCAGCATTTGGAACTATTAATATTCCCTGCTCCTCCCGGTCTTTCCATTCATCCAAATTAATACTTGCCGGATTCAGGTACCCCAGGTTGATTTTCCGGCAACGCTCAGAGGAGATTCCACTTGCTAATGTCACGCGAATACGCCGTGTCTCGTTGCCGGTTCTGGGGTCATACGAACCTGATCCTGACAGGTGAGTTGAATGAGCCAGCACCGCTCCCGGATAGCCTTTATATCGATCCCATTGACCGAGAAAATAATCACGGCAGTGGTAACCTATCTCATCAAGCAGGTAGCCGTGAGTGAAGCTGACTTCATGAATATGAGGTGCATAAATGATCACCTCACCACCGTCGGCTGCCACCGGTTCCAGTTTATACATCCCCTTTGCTGCCGTCCACAAATCCTCGTACATCTTAGGCATCACGGATAATATCCGTTTGAAAGGCTTGCTTTTGTAGATAATGTGTCTTTTTTCGGAGAGAAGGGCGGCTGACAACCATGCCTCAATGGCTTTGCCAAAATAAAGCCCGGCAACTCCATGGTGGTCTACCACCAGGCTGATGCAGGCAGTTGGGATAGTGACGAATTCCGCCGCTCGGTTAATGACGACACGCACCGGCGTGTTTATTCTTCCGATCACTTGCAGGCTGGTGACCATGGCTCCCAGCCAGTGAGTAAAGTTGATGATTTCCGCTCCGGCTATCCCAGGAAAAAGGTATTTGTTCCCTCCCGAAAAACCCACCACTTCGTGCGGGAATACCGGTCCACAGATGATCAGCTGGTCATAATCATAGATCAGCTTATTCAACCTGACTGGTACATCTTGGGAGAGCAATCTGCCCGTGATCTGGCTGATCTCATTGGCAGCAATTGTTCCAACCTCGACGAAGGTTTCTGTCCTGCCCCAATCATGGTTGAGTACTTTGATATCGCCCACCATGCCATTGACAACCTGTTTTCCCACCAACCCGCTCAATTGCATATCGCTGAGTGGCGGGTGCGTGCCCAATGCCACCAGGTAATCTAATGACTTCACACGGCACAGTAATGCTTCGTTGAGCAGGTCAAACATTAGCGGCATGGGCATCGTCCGGGTGGTATCTGGAATGATCACCAGAACCCTCATACCATCCACGGCCAGTGACTTCAACCCTTCCTGCACGATCTGGCGTAGCTCATACCTGGAAAGATATCCTTTATCCGTTCCTCTACCAGTTACCATCTTTCTCTCGTCTCACCTGGTTCATCAAGAGGTGCTTTCTTTGTTCATTCTTCACCCATTCACACGCCACTGAATGCAGAAAATCCGCCATCCACCGGCACCACCACTCCCGTCACAAACTTTGAAGCGGGTGACAACAACCACAAGGTCACACCCACCAGGTCAGCTGGGACGCCAAAACGCCCCATGGGTGTGTGAGCAATGATTGTTCGACCTCGCTCGGTCAGGCCGCCACTCTCCTTATCAATCATCAAGTAATGGTTCTGGTCGGTCAGGAAGAATCCCGGGGCAATGGCATTCACCCGGATATCCGGAGAATACTCCTGTGCCATGTGCACCGCCAGCCATTGGGTGAAGGTACTCACCGCGGCTTTGGCAGCTGAATATCCAGGAATGCGGGTTAGCGGTCGCATTGAGTTCATCGAGGAAATGTTCAGGATCACCCCCTCTTTCTGCTCGGCGATGATTTTTCCAAAAACCTGGCAGCTAAGTATGGTTCCCATTAAATTAAGCTCGATGACCCAACTTAAAGCTTCTTCTGGGATATCGAAAAAACGCAGCTCTTCACTCGTGGTCGCTTGCGGGTGATTGCCCCCCGCCCCATTGATCAATACATCCACCCTGCCAAACGATTGCAAGATCTGATGGGCGCTCGCCTCGAGGCTGGCTCTATCACACACGTCACAGGCCACTGCCAATGCTTCGCCACCTGATTGGCGGATTTCTCCTGCCACTTGTTCAGCTGCCTTGAAGTTGATTTCAAGGATGGCAACTTTTACTCCCTCGGCTGCCAGGGCGCTGCTCAAGTGGGCGCATAAAACCCCTGCTCCACCGCTCACTGCCGCCACTTTTCCCGAAAGGTTGAACAAATCTCGTGAAGAATGAGCACTCATGAGATTTCCTCCTCATTTACCTGTCATTTTCGAAAAAGGCTGTAGGTGCCTGATGAAATGTTTCTCCAGGTTGTTAAAATATATCTCTCTATGATCTTTTAGCTGTGCCATCATACGGTCATAAAATTTCTTGCTGCCATCCAGGTTTTCTTCTGTCAGTACCGATCCAAAGGTGACATGTAAAATTTCCCGGCCATCGAATTGGTCTAGCAAAGCCGAACCATCCATGATCGCCTCCGGCATTGCAGCCCTCTCCAGGCGTGCTGAGACATGATAGCTTGACCGGTCGCGCTCATAGCACTGCCTTGCGAAAGTGTAGATATCCTTGAATAGATTGATATCCACCTTTGCGATTGTGCGCAGGGCTTCCAAATAGCTGGTGCCAGCAGTTTTCAGGTGGGCCAACCCTCCCGTTGCCCGCATGAATGCTGAATAAATGTTGAATTTATCTGAGCCTGAATGCAGGCTTAATTTATAAGGACCGAATTGCCGGCTGATCGCCGCATGGATTGCCAGGCTATTAGTAAAAGCATCCACATCCCCCAGATAATCCACCCCTTTCTCAAACCGTCCTACAAAGCGAGGCGCAAAGCTGATCCACTTTACTCCCAGCCGCCGCAGCTCGCTGGCAATATAAATATGCTCTTCAGGCGAGGTGGGATCATTGGTTTCATCCATCGAAATTTCCACTTCGAATGGCTTGTTTCCCGCTAGGTCTGCCAGTTTTTGATACATAGCTGCCACATGGGCCACTGCCCTTCCATATTTCACCACCGCCTTGAATAATACCGGCTTTGGAAATGATGCCTGATATCCACCGATGTCGATAATGGCATCCAAGAGGCCGGTTGCCTTTGGCCTGAGCTCAAACGGTAATCCCTCGATATATTCATCGACTTGTTGGGAGCTCTCGAATACATCAAAATCATTGACGTATTCACCCGGGTCGAACGTGTACCAGGTGTATCCGGCGTCAAAACACGCCGAAATATCTGCCTCAGTTTTTAGATGGTCTGCATCAGCGCCAAAGCCATCCTGCCAGTTTTCCTCAAAGACCCCCCATATTGCATCATCCATCACCTGCTGCGGGTTGCGACCGGTGCGGGTCATCTCACGGATAGATTGTTGGGCAAACACCGGGCTGATTTCACCTCGAAAGTGCCTCACCGCTCGTACATGCCCTGGTGTGGCAATTCCCAGCCGGTCACCCATGCCAGCCGATGTGCTGAGCCCCACCAGTCGCGGTTTCAGCCAGTCCAGCTGGCTCTGCAAGCCAATCAAATTCCGATGAGTGAGTGGGCAGACCAGTAAAGTGCCGCCGTTAAAATCATTTGCCTCGCCATCGAATAATCGAATATTTTTGTCATCCTTTCGAGAGTGGATTACCAGCTTAAAGCCCCAATCGGTGGTTGCCAGGCCATATTCCACTCCCTGCCAGCTCACCAATGAACGTGGCAGAAAGGTCAAGTTTGAGGTGCTTAATCGCATATCCATGGACATTTAGCTTTCGTGGGGAGCTGCCGTGGATTGCCGGATCAACAGCATCCCTTTCAAGCGGATGATCTTTCCTTCGCCCTGATTTGCTCCATCATCTGCGTTGAGCAGCTCAAGCATCATGCGGGCGGCTTCAGCACCCAAAAAGCGCTTGGGTTGGTCAATGGTAGTCAAGGGAGGATGGGTATACCCAGATACCAGGATATTATCAAACCCGCTCACCGAGATATCCTCTGGGAGGCGCATACCAGCCTCGCGCAAACCTTTCAATAGTCCCACAGCCATCATATCGTTATAACAGATGATCGCTGTTGGCCGGATTGTGAGATCCATGAAATAATCCACCGCTGCATAACCATGTTCTACACTATTACCCGCCATATGGTGAATATATTCCTCTTCCAATGGCACACGGGCTTGCTTCATGGCAAATCGTATGCCTGCTAGTCTTTCTTTGGTAGTGCGCCCAGAAGAGGCGTCTCCCAGGTAGGCGATCCGGCGATGACCTAAACCAAGCATGTGTTCGCAGATCTGCCTGCCACCATCTACATCGTCATGGTAAATCGAATATTGGTAATCTTCTGCTGCCTGGTTATTGACTGCTACAATGGGTATGTTATAGGAGTGCAGCTGTGAGCTTTGGTTAGAGCTCAAGCGTGGCGAGCACAAGATCACCCCATCCACACGGTGCTCGCGCATGGTTTGCACGATGGTGTTTTCACGTGCAGGATCATGCTGTGATGCAGCGATGAACAGGCTATAACCACTTGCCTGGGCAACATCGTCGATACCTTGTAGGATCTCGCTGAAGAAAGGGTCGTCAATATGACTGACAATCACCCCAAGTGCTTGAGAACGATTTGTTTTCAAGCTCCTGGCAGCGAAGCTGGGATGATATTGCAGCTCAGCAGCGATTTTTTTGATCCGCTTTGTGGTGCTATCAGAGATAAGAGGGCTATTGTGCAGCGCCCGTGAAACAGTTGCGTGCGACACCCCTGCTTTTTTGGCAATGTCCTTGATGGTGGTTGGCATTCTGCGCTCATCATGCACACGTGTGCATCATGCATAGTTTACACATTCCGTGAAAAAAAGTCAATATCCCGATGAAAGATGATTTGCATTTTTTTGAATAATGTTGTATGATATACAAATGAAAGTTTAATTTCATTATCCCACTTTTTGTAAGTTGACTTGATAATAAAATGTGAGGACAGCATGAATAATGACATTGAGGTTATCTTCCTTGACCACGGCAATACTTTACGCGTGGTCGTCCCCGATGAAAAATTCTCTTCCCAAGCGAAAAATTCGCTCATGCAGCTGGTTGGCATCCAGGAGGCTCCAGATGCCTTTTTTGAAAAACTGGAGGAACGGTGGAAAACCTATCGCAAGTGGTCGATCGAGCGCATGGTGGAGGCATGTGAAAGAGAGCTCTGGACGGTTCACCTCCTGCCCGATTATCCTGCTGATAAAATTGCCCCCCTGGCCGGAAGGTTAACTCGTCTGTGGCGTGATAAGGATGGGCGTCGCATTCCCCCTCCCGATACTATCAGCGTCATCCAGGAGCTTGATCGCCGAGGCTATACCTTGGGGATCCTGGCCAATACCATCACCGAAACCGAAATCCCTGACTGGTTGAAGGAAGCTCACATCGAACAATATATTAAAACCATTATCCTTTCATCGAAACTGGGAGTAAAAAAGCCCGATCCACGCATTTATTGGGAGGCAGCCAGCCAGGTTGGAGCGGAACCTTCACGGTGTGTTTATGTTGGCGATAATCCCAAACGAGATGTCGTCGGCACCCGCAATGCGGGTTTCGGAATGATTATCCTGCTGATGTCGCCCGAGAAATTAACCAAGGACCCTCTCTCAGCAGAAAATACCCCCGATTACCTGATCCACCAGTTGAGTGAGCTGCTGGAGATATTTCCCCCGCGTAAAAAACAATTAGCCAGTAAATAACGACACCTGAACAACAACAAACCAATTGATGGAGTATGCTTCATCCAGGGATAAAGGGAAATCGATGAGACCACAAATTGATGCGATCTTCATTGACCTCGGGAATACTTTGAGAATTCTTGTAAAAGATGAGCAGCACCAGTCTGCCGCTCGGCAGAAAATTGCCCGGCTGGTTGGCTTTAACGAATCGCCTGAAATCTTGTTACAACAAATCGACGAGCGCTATAAAGTATATCGTAAATGGGCCTTCGAAACCCTCATCGAGGCACCTGAAAGCGATTTGTGGGTGCGTTGGTTGTTGCCAGATTTTCCTGCTGATGTTATTTCCTCCAATGCTGTCGAATTGACCTATCAATACCGCCAATCCATGGGCAAGCGGGTGCTTCAAAAGGATGCCAGGCATGTGGTCTCAGAATTATGCAATCGTGGCTATTATTTGGGGATCATTAGTAATGTCATCTCTTCAAAGGAAATTCCCGAGTGGCTCGTGGAGGATGATTTCAATCAATATTTTAAAGCGGTGGTCCTCTCCGCCGTTTCCGGTCGGCGTAAGCCCGATCCAGAAATATATTGGGAAGCATCCCGCAAGATTGGTGTTTCACCTCACAGGTGTGTTTATGTCGGGGATAACCTGGCTCGTGATGTTGAAGGTACCCGCAAGGCTGGTTTTGGCATGATCATCATCTTAATGTCTCCTGAAGAGCTGGTGAAATCCCCACCCACTCGCGAAAATCAGCCAGATCATATCATCCATCAATTCAACCAGCTGTTGGATCTATTCCCGGGCAGGTAGCAACCTGGCATGGATACGGAGCTTCCGATGAGTATGAATCATTCCTCCCATGGTGGTCTTGAGCTGGCTCAGGCGGTCCAGGAACTATATACCGCTGGTCAAACAGATTATTCCCTCGAGCCAATCGTGCTGGTCGATTCGCAGGGAAATCCCCAGGGTCTTATCGAGGATGGTGATGCGGTCATTTTTTGCTGCCGGCGCGGCGAACGTCAGGTTCAGCTCACGGAGGCATTTGTTGATCCACAGCTGAACTGTTTCCCCAGGAAGAAATTTTTTCACCTGCCTTTTGTGATCCTCACCCTATATCATGAAAAATTCAAAGACCAACCCGTCGCCTTTGCCCCTACCAGGCTTCAAGATACGCTCACCGAGGTAATAAGCCGTAATGGGCTTCAACAATTACACATCGCTGAATCTGAGAAGTACGCCCACGTGACCTTCTTTTTCAATGGGGGTAATAACCAACCCTTTTATGGTGAGAAGGATTTATGCATCCCTTCACCCAAGGGCATCCCACCCGACCAGCTCCCCGAACTCAGCTTGGGCCAGGTGAGCGAGCAGCTGATACAGTCCTTGAGCCAAAGTTTTCACTTTATTATTGCCAATTTTGCCAATGGAGATGTGATTGGTCACACCCAGAACCGCCAGGCAAAAATCACCTGCGCCGAATATCTCGATACGCACCTGGGCCTGGTCATCCACGCCGCACTATCAGCTAAATACCTGGTGCTCGTCACTGCTGATCACGGAAATCTCGAGCAGTTGTTCACCCCTGATGGGAAACCTCACGTGTCTCACACCGAGAATCCGGTCCCATTTGTGTTGATCTCCCCTCAGCTAGGTCCTTCAATCCGCCTCAACCCGGGTAAGCTGGCTGATATCGCCCCGACTATCTTATCTGTTCTTGGAATCCTGCCTGCCCCTTCCATGACAGGCAGCAACCTGGTCTCATCAAACCCGCCCATCATTAATGACCGGGTTCTCCTGTTGATCCTGGATGGTTGGGGCATCGGAAAATCCGATGGAACCAACCCTATCTACCTGGCTCATACCCCTGTTTGGGACAACCTGCTTCAAAAATATCCCTACACTCAATTGCAGGCAGCTGGTGAGGCTGTGGGCTTGAAATCGGGCAAAGCCGGCAATTCCGAAGCTGGTCATATGAATATCGGCGCCGGAAGAGTGGTTCTCCAGGACGATGTGCGCCTGGATGCTGCCATGCAAGATGGATCATTCTATTCGAATGAGGTATTTTTACAAACCATCGAAGATGTGAAACAACGCCATGCACATTTGCACCTGATTGGCCTGCTCAGTGAGAAAAGCTCGCATGGCTCAATCGAATATCCCCTGGCTTTATTGCAGATGGCAAAAGCACACGGGTTAGTGGATGTATTCCTCCACATCATTTTCGACGGGCGCAGCACCCAACCCGGCACTGCCCCTGAGCTCTTGGCAAACCTGGAACAAAGGATCGCTGAAATCGGGGCTGGGAAAATTGTCACCGGGGTTGGACGTGGCATCGCTTTGGACCGTGATAGAAATTATTACAAGACGAAATTAGCCTACGATGCCATGGTTTTTGGCATCGGGAAAAAACAACTGGTTGATTGGTAAGGTTTATCAGGAAAGTTATCTTCAAGTAAGTGGTGTTCAGTGGATGACCTATTTCTTAAAAAATTGATCCAACCGGCAGACACTAAAATCGTGATGCTGGTCATGGATGGGCTCGGAGGCCTACCCCGCCAGCCGGGGGGCAAAACTGAGCTGGAAACCGCGCACACCCCTCATATGGACGCCCTGGCCGCTCTCTCTTCTCTCGGCTTGACCATCCCTGTTGCTCCGGGCATTACGACCGGAAGTGGTCCCGGTCACCTGGCCCTATTTGGTTATGATCCACTTCACTACGAGATTGGGCGCGGCGTCATGGAAGCCTTGGGCGTGGATTTTGAGTTGAAGCCTGAAGACCTGGCCGCCCGAGGTAACTTTTGCACCATTGATGACAATGGCCTGGTCTCCGATCGTCGTGCAGGGCGCATCCCCACCGGGCTAAATCAACAGCTTTCACGGTTGCTTGCCTCAATCTCGCTTGATGAAGGCCGGGTCTATATCTTGCCTGTCAAAGAACACCGCTTTGCATTCGTATTGCGTGCTGCCGGATTGAGTACCTCCTTATGCGATACCGATCCACAGAAGACCGGTGTTCCTCCCCTGCCGGTTACCGCCAACGATCCAGGCTCTGCCAAAGCTGCGCGCCTAGTCAACCAATTCCTGGGCAGTGCCCAAAAAGCATTGGCAAAGCACCACCCCGCTAATATGATCATGTTGCGTGGTTTCGCCAGGCTACCGAATATACCATCGTTCCCCGAACGATACGGCTTGAATGCCGCAGCTGTTGCTGTCAATGGCATGTATCGCGGGGTTGCCCGCATGGTGAAGATGCAGGTGTTGGAGGTGCATGGCGTCACTCTGGAAGATGAGCTGGTTGCTCTGGAAAAAAATTGGCCGGTGTTTAATTTCTTTTATCTCCATATCAAAAAGACCGATACCCTGGGAGAGCAGGGCGATTTTAATGGGAAAGTCGCTGCCATTGAAGAGGTTGATGCAGCCCTTCCCCGTATAATGGCGCTCAACCCCCAAGTGCTGATCATCACCGGTGACCATTCCTCACCTGCAGTATTGAAAGCTCATTCCTGGCATCCAGTTCCTTTGCTGCTCTATTCTCATCTGGTACGTCCTGATGGGATTTCTGAATTCGGTGAGCGAGCTTGTGTCCGTGGCAGTCTTGGCACCATTCCAGCCATCCACATTATGCCCCTGGCGTTGGCGAATGCCTCACGTCTGTCGAAATATGGTGCATAGCGATCAATAATAAAGAATATGGCAGGTCTTTACTTTGCATGCATATCTAAACGCTAATTACGAGGAAGGATGATCCATGTTGCTTGATAATATCCTGGCGGATCGTGAAAAATTCTCCACGCGCCTGTTTCAGCTGATGCAGCAGGTAAATCCTGGGCTGGCGGAGTTGGAATTGTATGAATTCCGCTATGCTTTAGATAATCTCGAACCTGAAACTGGGAACTGGTTGGATGTCGTTCTCGAAGACTGTGAAAGTATCGAGCTGCGTATCACAAACCTTGACTTTTATAAATCTATAAAAATAAAACCAAGGTCAGGTGATCATATCATTCTCGATCCGGCCATTGTCATGCTCACCAATATGCTTTTTACCGGCCTGGTTTCGGGTAAATATCCGGTCGATTGGATCAAGCAGCACTTTTATTTTGATATCCGTGGGTTTTATTTTTTACATCGCACTGAATATTTCACCTCTCGGGCGGTCTCCCACCTCGGCGGCAGGCCCTATCTTCAATTCGAAAAGAAGCAAGCTGAATTTGAAATGAAACAGGATATCGGCTATCGTGAATTCAGCCTTGCCAATGCTGATGTTGATCAGGCCTTTATCGGTTCTGCTCAGAAGCTTATTGCTGCCAGGGGAACGCCCATCGTGCTCGCCATCGCCGGCCCAACAGCTGCCGGCAAGACTGAAATCGTCGTACGCCTGCATGAAACCTTCCGAAAAGCCGGCCAGCACACAACCTCAATTGAGATGGATAATTTTTTGACCGATCGCGATTATCGCGAAGAAATGGGTATTCATACCCAGGGAAAGGAAGCTCTTCACCTGAGATTGCTGCAAAACAACCTCGAGCAAATCTGCCAGGGTAATAAAATCACCACTCCCCGTTATGATTTCGTTTACGGCACCTCCAGCCATGATCTTGATGGTAAAATAAAACCGGGCGGCAAGCCGGTTGAGGTGGATCCCGCCGACATTATTTTCATTGAAGGTAATTTTCCCTTCCTTGTCGAAGAAATCTCACACTATATCGGAATCAAAGTAGTCTATCTGACCGATGATTCGGTCAGAATCAAGCGCAAGTGGAAACGCGATATCGATTATCGCAAGAAATATGAGCCCACCTACTTTCGTAATCGCTTCTTCAAAGACCAGTTCATCATGGCACAAATTGCCTACAGCCCCCAGATGGAGATCAGTGATATGGTCGTGGATACCACCGGTGCTGCATTATGGATCACGCCTCAAACTCAGGCATTACTGGAGAATGTCAATGATTAATATCGTCCGATATTTTGAAAGAACAATTGCATATTTAAATAAAATGATGTATTATATTCAAATGTAACATCCCTTTCACTAACAACAAAAAAGAAAAATGATTCCTGACGCACTTAAAAGGTAAGACTATGACTATTGGAAATACAGTCATTATTGACTTCAGCCAGGTCATTAGCGACCATTACAACCAGCTGACCAAGAGTGAAAGACGTATCGCCAATTACCTGCGTAAAAACCAGGAGGAATCTGCTTTTTTATCCGCTGGTGAAATAGCCGGCCGTCTTGGTTTGAGTGAAGCAACCCTGGTACGCTTTGCCCGCACGCTAGGTTTTAGCAGCTATCCTGCGATGCGCACGGTTCTACAGCAAGCTTTTCGCCATCGGGTGACCCATGCTGCCAGGCTACAGGGAAGATTGGATGATTTACGCCAGGGAGGAGATATTTTTGAGCGCCTGGTAGTATCTGATATTGATTATCTATCACAGGCTCTTGAAACCGTTGATCGCCAGGCCTTGCGGAAAACTGTCGACCTCATCCGATCACGCGATCGAATTTATGTCTTTGGGGTTGGGCCTTCGATATCCTTGGTTGATTTACTCGAGATTCGCTTAAAACGCTTTGGGAAGCAAATCTTCGCACTAACCACTGCAGGTCGTGAAATTTTAGAATCCTTGATATTAATGGACAAGGATGATCTTCTCATTGTGATTTGCTTCTTTGATGTATCCAGCACTTTGCAATTAGTGTTGGATTACGCTAATGAAGTGTCCTGCCCGGTGATCATGCTCACGGATACACTTGGAGCTATCATTGGCGATAAAGCTGATGTCGTCCTGGCAGCCCGCCGCGGTCCTATGGCTGAGTTCCACTCGCTGGTGGTGCCCATGACCATCATCAATACCATTCTCCTGGCAGTTGCGAATGAAAACCGCCAACAGGTAATGGAGAATCTAGATAAGCTTGACCAGATGAGAGAGCGTCTAAAGAAAATCTCGGGAACATTATAATTTTTACTGTATTTGTTGAGGAGAATATGCATGCAAGTTGCCGCGCCCTACCCCCTGAACCGGCCTGAAAAAGCACTCGCTTCTTTTCGCAGATTCTTTCACTGGCTGACCAAACCGCATGTTGTACTGTCATTGATCATGCTGGCTCTGATGATCGTATTTGTGATCGTCCCTTTATATAGCCTGATAAAAACCACCATAACCTATTCACAGCATGATCTCACCCGCGTCCCAACAGCTGAAGTGGGTGGATTGACCCTATATCACTGGGTCAGGATGCTGACCGGTGTGATCGGGCAGATATATACTTATACACCGCTGATCCACTCGATGACCATCGCTGTGGGTGCAACCCTGCTCGCCTTTCTGATTGGCGGTTCTTTGGCCTGGCTGGTCATTCGTACGGATATGCCGGGACGGAGAATTATCAACCAGCTGGCGGTGTTGCCCTATATCATGCCTTCATGGACCATCGCCCAGGCCTGGCTGGTGCTGTTTAAAAACCGGCTTTCCGGGGGCACCCCAGGACTGTTTGAGTATCTGGTTGGGCACGCCCCACCAAATTGGCTATCTTATGGTGTCGTACCGATCATTATCTGTTGTGCCCTGCATTACTATACTTTCTTCTACTTGTTTACTTCGGCCGCCCTCATGTCGATTGACTCAAACCTGGAAGAGGCCGGAGAGCTGATGGGTGCCAGCCGCAGTCGCATATTGCGTAAAATCACCTTCCCGCTCGTGATTCCTGCTATCCTGTCTGGTATCATCATGACCTTTTCGAAAGTAATGGGCACATTTGGCAGCCCGAATATCCTGGGCATCCAGACCCGTTACTATGTGGTGGCCACCATGATCCGTGGCAGCCTGGCAGCCCAAGAAAAAGGCGACTCATTCGTTCTGGCTATTGTGCTGATTTTGTTCGCAGTGACCACAATTTATATGAACCAAAAGTTGGTAGGCACGCGGCGCAGTTATGAGACGATCGGCGGTCGTGGTTTCGTAGCCCAATTAAGCAGGCTGGGAAAATTAAAACGGGCCATCTTCACCGCAGTAATCGTTTTCCAGATCCTGGTAATTGCCATTCCTGTCGGGCTCTTACTCTATGACACATTCATGCTCATCGATGGGAACTATAGCCTGAGTAATTTAACCCTGCAGCATTGGATTGGACCACGCAATACGGTGTACAACCATGGCGAGCCGGGGGTGCTACGTAACCCGATGATCTTTGCTACTGCCTGGAATTCAATCAAATTGGCGCTATTTACGGCAGCCTGCACCGCCTTGCTGGGGATAATCCTGGGTTATGCCATTGTCAAAGGGCGAGGTACACGCCTGTCAAAACTGGTGGAGCAGCTGGCGTTTATTCCTTATATCATCCCGGGCATAGCCTTCGGAGCTGTGTATATTGCCATGTTCGCCAGAAGCATGAGCCCCATACCGCCATTATATGGCACCTTCGCACTGCTGGTGATCGTCTCGGTCGCCAAGCATATACCCTTCTCCTCGCGATCGGGTGTTTCTGCCATGATGCAGGTAGGTCATGAGCTGGAGGAAGCGGGCATGGTCGCGGGTGCCGGTGTCTGGCAGCGTTTCAGGTACATTATTTTCCCCCTCACCACCAGCGGTTTTATGTCTGGTTTTCTTCTGACCTTCATTACCACCATGCGCGAATTATCTTTGATCATCCTGCTGGTCACGCCATCCACGCAGCTGCTGGCCAGCCAGACCATGCAATATACCGAAAACGGCGATGGCCAAGAGGCGAATGCGGTCATCATCATCCTGATCACCATCGTGGTTATCGGGAATTTCATTATCGGGCGGTTCAGTAAAGGCGGAAGCCTGCAAAAAGGCCTGGGGATGTAAGGAAAGGGTAACATGAGCACAACCATCACAATTAAAAACCTAACCAAACGTTTCGGCGAAGTAGTTGCCCTTGATCACGTCAGTCTCACCATAGAGCCAGGGACCTTCCTGACCTTGCTCGGGCCCTCGGGATGTGGCAAGACCACCCTGTTACGCTGTGTAGCCGGACTTGAGGACCCCGATGGTGGCGAAATTTTCATCGGTGATCAGCTGGTTTTCTCTTATGACCGCGGCATCACCGTGCCACCCGGGAAAAGGGATGTGGGCCTGGTTTTTCAAAATTATGCATTATGGCCGCATATGAAAGTGGATAAAAATATCACCTTCGGGCTTGAGATTCAAAAGCTGGGAAAAGCAGAGATGCAGAAGCGGGTGGAAGATGCCCTGGTTGAGGTGAAAATGCAGGGCTACGAAGATCGCTACCCGCGCGAGATGAGCGGTGGTCAGCAGCAGCGCATTGCCCTGGCTCGCATGTTAGCCTGTCGCCCAAAGGTATTCTTGATGGATGAGCCTCTATCCAACCTGGATGCCCGTCTGCGTATGGATATGCGCTCGGAGCTCAAGCGCCTGCATCATATTTCAAGCGCCACCACCATCTATGTGACGCACGACCAGGTGGAGGCTCTCACCATGTCCACTAATATTGCCGTGATGAAAGAGGGTATTCTCCAACAGTTGAACTCTCCCGACATTATCTATCATTACCCTGCCAACCTGTTCGTGGCAGATTTTATCGGCAATCCAAAGGTCAATCTTCTGGAGGGTGTCGTGGTCAATCGTGACTCGGTTGACGTGGGTCCTTTTAAAATCCCAATACAGAATAAATATGCCCCAGACAATGTGGTGGTCAGCATCAGGCCCGAGGATATTGCCATATCCTCAGAGCCCGTTTCGGGAGCGGTCGAGTTCAACGCCTATTCGGTGCTACCTTCGGGTGCTGATTCAACCATCATCGCCCGTTGCAGCGAGTTGGAACTCACCATTAAAGTCATGGGCATCAGCAAGATCCAGATGGACGATCGCATCTGGCTGACTTTCGACCCCAAAACGATCAACCTTTATGATAAGTCCAGCGGTAGCCTGCTCTCTAATTCTAATTAATGCTGAGGGCGGTTTTATTTTTTCAAGGTACACACATTGAAAATGGATCAAGATGAAATTCATCATCGGCGTAGCAAGAGGAATGGGTGCAAAGACCATTGAAAGGAGGTCTGATTACCGAAACTGAAAACCCTAGCATAATAAAATATCAACCAGCATATTCTCAATAATCCATAGGTAAGGAGGATGTAATGAAGAATTTTCTCAGGCTTATCACGATTTTTCTGGTGTGCAGTTTCATTGTCAGCTGTGCCTCCACACCCACAACTGCACCAGACACACAGGCTCCATCTGAACCTACCCAGGCGGAGGTGGTAGAACCCCAGCTCACCCCCAATGAGCAATGGGCTAAGGATAACGGGGTGGGCCCCTACCAGCCAGCCACAGAGGACTGGGCAGCAGTAGAAGCTGCAGCGGTAAAGGAAGGCTCGGTATGCGTTTACTCGAACTCTTCCAAAATTGCCAAGGTGGTGGACGCCTGGAATGAGATGTATCCGGATATCAAGCTGGATTGCGGTGACACCGATGACATTGCCGTAAAAATGCAGGCTGAGCAGGAAGCTGGCAATGTTGTAGGCGATGTATGGTATCAGAGCGACGGCCACATCCTGTATGGGCAATTTGTCCCCAATGAGTGGATCTGGTCATATATGCCGCCCGGTGTGGTAGAGCCGGAGGTGACCACTGAGCAGCCGTTTGCCATCGCCCGTCATTCCATCGATGTGTGGGGGTACAACAGCGAGGTGGATGCCGCCTGCCCCTTCACCAACTGGTGGGAACTGACCGAATCCAAATTCACCGGCAAGATCTTTATTGAAGATCCTATGACTGATGTGAGCACCATGGCCAAATGGGCCACTATTGCCGAACACGGGGATGAAATGGCCGCTGCTTACCAGGACCTGTACGGGAAGGATTGGACTACCGATCCGGCTGCCCAACCCGATGCTTTCGGCACGACACCCCTCAATGCTGGCTGGCTTTTCATAAAGAAGCTTGCTATGAATCATCCCATCGCTGAGCCAGGTGGTGATGAGGTTGATGCAGCCTATGCCAGCCTGGGGATGGATGCATCAGTAGAGCCTGGTGTTGGTTGGACTGGCTGGGACAGCGTCGAGACCACCGCTGATGGTGAGCTGGCCATGGCACCCTGCCTGGAAGTTAAACCCGCTTTCGGCATGATGAAAACCACCTACCTGGGCATCGCCAACATGGCACCTCACCCCAATGCAGCCAAGTTATTTATTAACTTCTCACTGACCACCAAAGCAGGGCAAAAACCCTGGATGAAAATCGGTATTTACTCGGCCCAACCCTCCATGCCGGTTCCGGAAGGCGCCCTGTCATTTGATGAAATGCTGGCGGGTTCCTGGGAAATGAATCCGGTATTCGGTTGGGAGTGGGCAGCCAAGGTGCGTGATTTCTGGGCCATTAGCCTGCTAACACCCCTACCTGAAGAATAACAGATTTCCTTCGGCGCTGATCTTTTTTGGACACGGACGAGGTTTGTCCGTGTCCAAAGGTAAGAAACAGAGAGACGACCATACGGCTTTCTGACAAACTAATACCCTGCACATACTCCTGGATGGGAATTTACATGAGGGGTTTAATGAATCACTACTCTCGAAAAATGGAGGTAAGGCATGCCAATTCAAACTGTGTTCTTTGATATGGGGGGAACCATCGATACCTATTGGCATTCACCCGAGATGCGCCTGGCTGCCATCCCAGGCTTGCACGCTTTTCTATTATCTCATGGCATCAACCTCCACTTATCCGATTCGCAATTATATAAATTGATCACCAGTGGGCTGGCACGTTATCACCAATGGAGGATGAAAACCCTCGAGGAAATTTCTACATACCAGGTTTGGCGTGATTACATACTTGTCGATTATCCCGACACCTTTCCAGTGCTCGAGACGATCGCTGAAGACTTGATGATCTGGTATGAGACGCACTTTTACGAGCGTCACATGCGCCCTGAAATACCTTCGGTTTTACAGTCCCTGCAAAAGATGGGGATTAAAATCGGTATGATCAGTAACGTCAGCAGTCGCAGCCAGGTTCCATTTTACCTGGAGCGATACGGGATCAAGGAATATTTCGATCCTGTTGTCTTATCCAGTGTGTACACCCGGCGCAAGCCCGACCCTGCCATCTTCCACCACGCCGCCCGTCTTTCGAATAGCCCAACCAGTGAGTGTATTTTCATTGGTGACCGCATTTCCAGGGACATCGTCGGTGCTCGGCGCACCGGATTCAAGCTCGCTGTCCAGATCAGGCATGATTTTGACCATGGCGAAAATGATGATGGCGCCACTCCCGATCTGGTTATCGAGGATATGAGCGAAGTGGTGGAGCTGATCCGAAAAGATCAACAAACCAGCGCCAATGGTGAGGGCCAGGCGTCATCAGGTGAGTCTATTCGGGCTGTTTTATTTGACGCAGATGGAGTGCTTTATTATCGCAATAATAAAGATGTCGAGCTGAATTCATTTATCAAACAGCATCGCCGGGTCCATCATAAAATACCTGCCGCTGAAGTAAATCGCCTTCGTAATCTGGCGTTTACCGGAAAATTAACCTTCGTACAATACAAAACTGCCATCTTTGCGCTATATGGTATCACTGAACCTCACCTGGTAGAACAAGGAGTTCAAAAAGCTATTCAAGAGAAAGATAATGTTCAGTTCTTCGGTCACATACTCGACACACTCAAAGCATTAAAAGACCGTAGCCTATATCTCGGCATCATCACCGATACTACTCAACCGTTGCACAAAAAGATCAGCAAGCTCGAACGTGGTGGTTTCGGCCATTTATGGGATTCGATCATCCCTTCGAATGAGGTGGCTGTCAAGAAGCCCGATCCACGCATATATCAATTGGCTCTCATGCAGCTGGGTATTAAGCCTGAACAGGCGATTTTTGTTGGTCACGATCAAAATGAGCTGCAAGGCGCTCGTAATGTCGGTTTGAAAACTGTGGCATTCAATTACGATCGCGGTGCCCTGGCTGATTTTTATATTACAGATTTTTCAGAGCTGGCAAATTTGGATATTTTAAGCTGATTCATACTTCTAAGCCTATAGGTGCACTGAATTTATGATCGAACAACATCCACCCATTGATGCTTCAATTTCCACCATGTGGGCAATCAACCAGCACACAGACCTGAATAAATTTTTCTATCTCGCACATGAGCTTGGCTTTCGAAAAATCGAGCTGAATCACCAGCTTTCCTCTGATGTGCTATCACATGTCAATCTGGACCACCACCAATTCAGCAGTATTCATGAGCCATGCCCCATGGACACTGTCAACCCCAATTCGGTGAAGCTGGATTGGGTGATTTCATCTCAAGATGAAGATTTCCGAAAGCTGGGTGTTCAGGGAGTCAGGAATACCATCAAATTGGCTCATGACTTGGGTGCCCCCATTGTAGTCATTCATTGTGGCAACGTGAATACCGATATGAGTTATGAAAATAAATTACGCATTATATTCACCTCCGGGAACGCGAAATCAGATGAATACCAGGCAATCAAATCTGAATTTATTGCTTACAGACACCAGTATGCCAGTCCCCGTATAAATGCAGTGAAAAAAAGCATTGTTGAGCTTCTCGATTATGCGGAGAAACTTGATGTGAAATTGGGCTTGGAAAATCGCTATCATTACATGGATATCCCCACCATTGATGAGATGGAGCAGCTTTTACCCATGGGAGAAACGAGCCGGTTGGGTTTTATATATGATATTGGTCATGCCCATACACTTGATCGTTTGGGATTTTTCAGTCATAATGAATGGATAAACCGTTTCGGCTCCCGCATGTTTGGCACGCATATCCATGATGTGATCGGTTTATCGGATCATCTTGCTCCGGGTCTGGGAGAGATTGATTTTAAGCATGTAGCTGCTTTCCTGCCCGAGGATGCCTTCCGAACACTGGAGATAAAACCTGGCAATACCCTTGCTCAGACAATTAATGGTTTACACTTATTACTAGATACTGGTTGTGTTCGACGTTTATTAAAGGAGTAATGATATGCGCAGTTATTTTAAAAAACGCCAAAGTGTATTCATCAAGCTGATCCACGATCAGGCTGCTTTTACCCTTGATGGACTGGAAGCCCTGAAAGCTTATATGTCGGGGGATAGCTCGGCTGCTGCGCGCCTGACAAATACCGAGAAACAAGCCGATGAAGCCCGTCGTATCCTGATTTGCGAATTGAATAAAACCTTCATCACGCCTTTCGATCGCGAAGACATTTTCTCACTCTCCCGCACCATCGATGATGTCCTGGATTATGCCTATAGCACTGTGACTGAAATGGAAGTGTTAAAAGTACACCCCACTCCTTTCATGCTACGCATTGCCTCACTTCTCAGGGATGCCGCCTTTGAATTACTAATGGCGGTTGACCGGCTTGAGCAGCATCCTGAGGTTGCCAATGAGCACGCTCAGCGCGCCAAGACGCTCGAGAACCGTGTGGAAGCTGTATATCGCGAGGCTCTAGCAGACCTGTTTAGCGGCGCAGAAGATATCAAGCACGTGATGAAAATGCTTAAATCTCGCGAGGTATACCGCCATCTCAGTAATGCTGCCGATCGCGGCGACGAAGCCGCCAACGTGATTGCCGACATCGTCGTCAAAATTGCCTGATCCGGATTTGGTTAATGTCACCAATCATCATTATTGCCATCATTCTAGCCCTTGGTTTTGATTTGCTGAATGGCATCCATGATTCGAGCAATATTGTTGCCACAATGATTTCATCCCGGGCATTTCCTCCTCGGGTTGCCCTGGGTATGACTGCCCTGGCAGAATTTTGTGGGCCGTTTATATTTGGTGTTGCCGTTGCTGAGACTATTGGCCATGAAGTGGTTGCGTTTGAAGTGATTAGTGTGACCGTGATATTGGCTGCATTGTTCAGTGCCATTCTATGGAATTTACTCACCTGGTACTTGGGTTTCCCCAGCAGCTCATCACATGCACTGGTAGGAGGCTTGGTGGGTGCGGTGATCATCGGAGCCGGCTGGCAGGCCATTGAAGTTCCCGGTTTAGTAAAAATCCTGCTGACCCTGCTGACATCGCCAATTTTAGGCCTGGTATTTGGCTATCTAATTCTGCGTTTGCTATTCATTCTAAGCTGGAATGCCTCACCTCGAGTGAATGACCTATTCAAGCGCAGCCAGTTACTCACCGCCATCGCCCTGGCATTATCCCATGGAGCCAATGATGCCCAGAAAACGATGGGAATTATCACCCTGGTATTGCTCACTGGGGGAATCTTGGATACATTTAAAATTCCTTTGTGGGTGATTGTGGCGTGCGCCACGATGATTGCATTTGGCACTGCCATCGGTGGTTGGAGGCTGATCCGCACCCTGGGAGGCAAATTTTTCCGCATCAAGCCTATCGATGGCTTCGGCGCCCAGCTGGCTTCCACGGTTGTGATTCTGGGCGCTTCCCTGATCGGTGGCCCGGTGAGCACAACCCAGGTTGTCAGCACCTCTATCATGGGCGCGGGAGCAGCCGAGCGTCCCAATAAGGTGCGCTGGGGTGTTGCCCAGGATATTGCCGTGGCCTGGTTGTTAACCATCCCATCTACTGCGCTGGTCGCAGCTGGCTTGTATTGGGTGTTATCCAGGTTTATTCCCTGAACTGAAAGGTATTCCTATAATATATGTGCAGCGTCAAACAATATGACTTGATTTGTATTGGCAATTACACGAAAGACACGATCCTCTCACCCACTGGTAAAATGCATGTGGATGGCGGTGCAGTGAATTACGCCGCTCATGCAGCCAACCAGTTGGGCGTAAAAGTTGCCGTGGTCACTCACCTTTCCCCAGAAGATCGTCGCGTGATTGATAAATTCAAGCAAATGGGGATCGATTGTTATCCAACCTATACACCCACCTCCACCACAATGCGGCTTGAATATCCCACCAGCAATCCCGATGAGCGCATTTTATCGGTAGCCAGTACCGCCGGTTCTATTACACCCAAAGAATTAGAAGACCTGCATTCCAAGTCCGTAGCCATAGGCACGAGTTTTCGAGGCGAGGTTGGCTTGGATTTGATCCGCACCCTCAAGCAAAAAGGGACATTTCTGGGAGCTGACATGCAGGGTTTTGCTCGCGTGCTCAGGGATGAGCAATTGTATCTTGAGCCTTGGGATGAGCTCTCCACGGCTTTGCCCTATCTGGATGTCATAAAAAGCGATGCTGTCGAAGCAGAATGCCTGACCGGCGAAGCGGATATCTATCATGCTGCCAAGATTTTTTCCCAGTTCGGGGTAAAAGAGGTCGTCATCACTTTTAAAGACGGCGTGCTGGTTTATTCAGACGGACAGTATCACCTGGCAGGTTTTTATTCTGCAAATTTATCGGGCCGGAGTGGTCGGGGCGATACTTGCCTGGGCGCGTATATGGCGATGCGCCTGAGCCTGGAACCTTCCAGAGCAGGGATCTGGGCGGCAGCCGTCACCAGTATGAAGATGGAAAAACTCGGACCATTTGACCGGACTTTAGAAGAGCTGACCGCTTTTATAAAAGAAAAATACCCCGCTGCCCAGCTCGCTCAGCTAGCTGAATGAGTGAAATTTCAGGATTTCTTTAATAAGAGCATCAACCAAATAGAATCCCCATCCCGCTTCAGATATCATTCATTACCACTTTGTTTTGGATCGCATAGCGGATTAACTCGGCATTCGTCCTCATCTTCATTTTCTCCAGCAGGCGTGCCCGATATGTGCTGATCGTTTTAACACTTAATGACAGATCGCTGGCAATCTCCTTGAGCTCTTTTCCGGATGCGATAAGGCACAACACCTGGAATTCTCGATCAGACAATGTATGGTGCAATGGCTGGTCATCCTCGCGCCTGGCAAAATTGACCAGCTCTTGCTCAACAGCAACGCTGATATATTCTCCTCCGGCCAATATTCTCTGGATGGCCTGCACCAGTTCCTCAGGAGCGCTTTCCTTGGTAAGATACCCCGAAGCGCCGGCACGTATTGTCCTTAGCGCGTATTGATCTTCCGGATAAATGCTCATCACTAGCACCGGCAAGTTCGGATATTCCTGCTTAATTTGCTTCAGGCTCTCCAAACCGTTGCCATCCGGCATTGCCAGGTCAAGGATGATGATATCCCACGGCTGCTCTCTGATTAAATCATGCGCCTCCCCTAAATTTCCCGCTTCTGCAACAAAGGCATCCTGGTTTGCCTCTGTCAGGATTTGCTTGATACCTTTACGGACCACAGCATGGTCATCAGCGATTAAGATTCTCATTATCCTCGACCTCCCTGCCATCATTATCTTGTTTGTTCTCGAGCGGTATGGTCACCGTCAAAGTGGTACCCAATCCAGATTCACCGCGGATTTTCAGGCTTCCGCCCAGGTGTTCAGCGCGTTCGCGCATTCCAATCAAGCCTAAAGCATGCACAGCATTGATATCTTCCTCTTTGATTCCCCGTCCATCATCGTGGACCTCAAGAATTAACCACTCATTCAACTGTTTCAAGATTACAGTGACGGTCTTTGCATCAGCATAATGCATGATATTGGTGAGGGCTTCCTGAAATATTCGGAAAATTGCTATTGCCTTATCTCTGCCGAAATTCGGATTAATTTCTGATAAGCTGAGATTGCATTTAATCCCCGAGTGCTTTTCGAAATCATGAGCCTGCCATTCGATGGAAGCAGCCAATCCAAGGTCGTCCAGCATGCCTGGCCTTAACTGTGCGGCAATTTTGCGCACAGTATTGATCAAGCTATTTACCTGTGAGCTGATATCAATCGTCTTCTGGGACAGGGTTTCGTCTCTTTTCCCAAGCTGTTCTGTCAACCACGCCAGATCAAATTTGATGGCCGCGAGTGCCTGCCCTAATTCATCATGTAATTCCTGGGCAACCTGTAATCGTTCTTCTTCTCGGGCTGCTTCCAAACTGGCCGCCAGCTCTTTTAATTGCCTGGCAGTTTCCTCAAGCTCACTTAGGCTTTCCTGGCGTTGTTGGTAGGTTTTGGCATTTTGAATGGCAATGGATGCTACAGGAGCAAGGGTCAGTAATAACTCCTGATCGCTGATCGAAAAACCTTCTGCACCCTTTTTATTGCGGATATTGAAATAAGCAATCACCTCACCGACCGTATCGAGGATGGGGGTGCATATCACTGACCTGACATTTTCGTTGATTGCCAGCTCGCGTTGGAGCATCGGGTCCTCAGCAGCATCACTCGCGCCATATGGCACTTTATATTTCAAAACCCATCCCGGAATCCCCTCACCAGGTGCCCATGTGTGTTCAAATGGAATTTCTTCTCCATTTTGATAATATTTATGCACCGACATTCCTTCAGCAGTCCGTAATCCGGCAAAGCCACTCTCACCGCCCACCATCTGGATTGCTTCCTGAGCCAGTGTATCAAGGATAATATCCACATCGAGGGTGGCATTCAGCTTATTACTCAACCGAAATAGCGATTGGATCACTTCTTCCGACTGTTTCAGCTGCGCCAAGGCTTGCTGCAATTCGCCAGTACATTCTCCTCTTTTCTGTCCTTCTACAGCCTCATCATTCGCTTCTTCACCCAGCAAGGTTACTTCTCCCAGATTTGCAGCGATATGCATGGCTAAATTTTCAGCCAGGCTGGCAGATGCTTGGTCATATGGCTTATGCATCTTACCTGCGGTGAAGGTGATCGTGCCCCTAATTTTCTGGCGATACCTCATTGGCACAATCATATAAGATCTAATTCCCGCATCGGCTGCTCTGCGAACTGGATTAACCTCATGGACAAGGATCATTTTCCCGTTTTGAAAAACTGCCGGTAATCCATCTTTCTCATCATTCGGCAGGTCATTTTGTAACCAATCGTACACTTGTTGATTGCGTAATACATCGGCTGGTTCCACTGCCACCCGGTCGATCGCACCATCTGATTGAAACAAGTGGATGCAGCACCAATCTGCCATTTCTGGGATGAACAAGCGTGCCAGTTTTGGAAATACATCATCATCGCCTGCAAACAGGCCGAACAATCCATCAATCTCTACTATGCTGCGATTGATTTTCTCGACCTCTTCAAACCCGAACATGCCGTGGGGTTGGCAGATTAAGCAGGATAACCTCTGGCGACCACGCCTGAGCTCTACGATGCTGATAGTGGTCCACGTTTTCTTCCCATCAGCCTCCTCGAGCAAAAAATGCCCTGTCCAAACACGCTCTTCTCCTATCTGTTTTATATTTTCTGTACTGAATTCCAATATTTCTGGGGTTATCACAACCTCATTGATGTGTTTACCATCAAGGGTTTCTCCTGGTTTTTCATATAATGTTCGTGCGGATTGGTTTACAGACGTAATTTGACCCTTACTATCAACAATCATCATCGCTGGTATGGCATCACTATCAAACCAGTCTTCAGGGTAATTCTTATGTCCATCTAAAAGCTGAAGCTCATCTCGCATTTCATTTCCTCACATTTCCCCACTTAATTTTTGTTGCCATCCCCCAAAGTAACCATACCTATAAAATTATATAACCATTCCCATTTCTTATGTATTAATAATGAAAATATTCTTATGTAGGACAATTTCTGACAATCATTTTCGCTTTATACCTACAAGTAAATCAGTCTGGCGCTGATACCTGAGAAAATCACGGTATTGTATAGTCATTAATCATAAAATGATTATGATGCACAATCAACCTGGTGTATTTTTATGACCAATAAAGTAAAAGGAGTATAAAATGTCGAAAGCATATGAAGTAATGACCCAATCTCTGGCCACCTCTACACCCGATGACACCATCTCACATGTTGCTGCAATCATGCGTGATCGTGACATAGGTGATGTGCTGATCACAGAGAACGGCAGGTTGCAGGGGATTATTACTGACCGTGACCTGACCTTGAATGCCTTGACGGATAGTGTGGACCCGCACCACACACCTGTTCGTAATTTCATGTGTCAGAACGTAATTACCGGAAGTCCTGATTGGAGCATGAGCAAAGTGGCTAGAACCATGGCGAAAAATAAAATTCGCCGTTTACCCATCGTGGAGGATGAGCAACTGGTGGGTATTATTTCTATGGCTGATCTTGCCAGGCATGCCAATCGCAGGGCGTTGGTCGCCCAGTCGTTAAAGGCGGTTTCTGCACCACCAGATAACTCTCCTTCTGATGGTGCTCGCTATCGAGGAGCGCTCATGGGCCTTTCAATAATTACTCTCGCCTCAACAGCAGTGGCAATCCTCACGTGGAATCGCAGTGGAAAAGATTTGCGCAAGCAGATGGCTGGTTCCAATATTTATCATAACGCCCAACAAGCCATGGGTGTTGCTCGTAATCGGTTGGACGATGTGGCGTCAAGTAAAACTGCCCGCAGTATACGCCAGCAGGTTCAAACAAACCTGAAAGGGTTATCAAACCAGTTACCCAGCATTGAGTACAAGCCGCCAAGGCGTAAATCTGCCATATTCCATTGATCAAAGTTAAAAAGCACTTCCATCGGGTTAATGTTTTTATGGGAGGTTAATATGAACTACAACCCATTAACAATAACAATGAAGAAGTTACATATGATATTACGGCAAGCCTGGCTTATCCTTGCCGGTGGTCACCTGTATCACCGCTATTCCGATGATATGGTCGATTCGCATCTGACGAGAACCTCCATGAAACTTCAACCGGTACGACTCATCGACAATCGGCTATCGCATTACCGTAATAAGCGAAAAAAGGATCACTACAAATAATATCTACAGCTTAATGAGAAGCAGGGGTCATGCAATTTGCCCCTGCTTCCAGGGCTCAGATGATTATTCCTTTCGAAAGGAGTCCAGGATGGCTGAAAAAAACAAAATAACTGAGGTCACTTCGGAACATTGGGAACCTGACCTTGAGAATCATATATATACATCCAAGGCAATACAGCTTGTTTGGCTGCTGGTAAGTATTTTGGACGGAATACTCGCTTTGCGCTTCCTGCTCAAGTTATTCGCAGCTAATCCTTCAAGCCCCATCGCCGCTATCATCTACTCTTTTACCAGCCTATTTCTCACCCCATTTAAAGGGTTGACTGTCACGCCATCCGCGGGTGGTATATCGTTAGAAATTCCAACCCTGTTCGCTATCTTGATTTATACCCTGCTTGGATGGGTGGTCGTTCGCCTGATCGGGTTGATCTTCTATCGGCCTGGTGGTTCGATGGTAAATGTCACGAAAACGCGAACGCATGAAGATCAACGCCAGCGGCAAGGGCCTGAGAATTCTTGAAATCACGGTACCAGGAAAAGGACAAATACTTATTATGCGTATGAGCAGAAATAACTGGCTTACGGCTTACCTGTAGATGGCATATTTATGCAAACTGCATCTACACTAGAGTAATCTGGTGGACAAGGAAAATCACCAGTTAACGAGACTCTATAGAAGATTTAGCCAGTGCCTATGATAGGAGGAAACTATGAATATAATCATATATTTGGTCGTGGCTGCGTTCATTGGTTGGGTAGCATCAATGCTGATGCGCGACCGCTCAAACTTACTTTTGAACATCATTGTTGCAGTTTTGGGCGCATTTATCGCAGGATATTTGCTCAGTCCGATCTTTCACGTTCAAACCATCAATCAAGCCATTACTATCCCGACAATGATCGTGACGCTTTTGGGTGCTTTGATCTTGTTGGCAGCTCTGAGAATTTTCAGGCGCGTATTTTGAGGGTTGAAGAATCACATGGTTTGAAACGAAGGGATTCCTGTAACCAGATAATAATAACTCGCACTGCCATCCAATAGTTGGTAAATTTGTTGGAGGATAAGTTTGGAAAAAACAAAAGATGCACTACAGTCCAGATGGCCTAAGCTAAAAGTCAAGATACGAAAACATTGGGGAAAGGTCACGGAAGATGATCTTCGGCAGATTAATGGCCAGACCAATGACTTGATCACCGTATTACGAAAACGCTATGGCTATGGAAAAGTGCAGGCAGAAATTGAAATCAACAACTGGCTGAGCCAACAGGAGTGAAAAAATGAACTTTCACATGGTTTTAGTTGCTCATCCATCATGGTTTTGGCCATGATTTTTGATGAGTTCATGAGCGGGTAAGCATCTTTCATAGAAAATTCACCGAGAAGGACACCATCTGTGCCTTTTAATGTAAGATTCTTTTCAATTTATAATCTTCCCAACAACCGGAACATCATAATCTTATATTCTGTTTGGTAGGTTACAGCAATCTCGACTCATTATCATTTTACTGGGTGAAAGCTTATTTTTTTAATTATCAGCTAATCATAAAAAGAACTATTGTGTGTGGGAGAGTGATAAATTAATTGTTAGATATCACACTGATGTCTGAAAGGCGGGTAAACCTGGGCTGCTCATTTGTGCACGAATTATCGAAACAACGAAGAATTCCGAACAGACGTGCATCGTCTAACGGTCAGGTTATGAGAATGGGAAATGGAAGTTGACTCTATTATATCCACCTGATACATCTGAAATTTCATGTTCTTATCAAAAACATTGCTACATATGGCTTGTTGGCACACATGCCATTACACCAATATCTGATGATTGCGATAAAAATCTACTGGAAATAATTCGGAGTATTCTATGGATGTCAAAAATAAACCTCAAGAAATAGGGAAGAATGCAGCAACACGCATTCCCAGCCAGAATGATGAAGTTAAAAAAGGGAGTTACGATAAATTATCTATCGAGGATATACAAAAGCAATTTAATACTTCTTTGGATGGCCTAACCCAGGAGGAAGTACTCCGCCGCCAGCAAAAATATGGGCCGAATGCGTTAGAAGAAAAAAAAGTCAACCTCCTCTTGAAATTTCTCTCCTATTTTTGGGGACCCATCCCATGGATGATTGAGGTTGCTGCAGTTCTCACTGCCGTGCTACAAAATTGGGTAGATCTAATAATCATTGCGATCTTGTTGATCTTTAATTCCATTGTTGGTTTTGTGCAGGAATTCCAGGCAGCCAATTCCGTGGATGCCTTAAAAAAGCAATTGGCATTGAAGGCACGCGTAAAACGGGACGGCAAGTGGCAAGAGGTTGAAGCCACGAGCCTGGTTCCAGGTGATGTGATTCGCGTGCGCCTAGGAGATATCATCCCCGCAGATGTTAAATTGGCGGAAGGCGATTATATCAGTGTAGACCAGTCTGCCCTTACCGGCGAATCTTTGCCGGTCGATAAAAAAGTTGGTGACGTGATCTACTCTGGTTCGATTGCCAAGCAAGGTGAGATGCTTGCCCTGGTTGTGGCAATCGGTTCTGACACCTACTTCGGCAAGACCGCTAAGCTGGTATCCACTGCCGAAACAGCCTCTCACTTCCAAAAAGCTGTACTTAACATTGGCGATTACCTGATCTATATCAGCTTATTTTTAGCTGCTGTTTTGATTCTGGTAATGGCTGTGAAAGGTACGGGTTTTCTCACCCTGCTTCAATTTGTATTGATCCTCGTGGTCGCTGCAATTCCGGTTGCCATGCCGGCAGTCCTTTCAGTAACCATGGCCATCGGCGCTGTGGCTTTATCAAGGATGAAAGCCATTGTCACCAAGCTGGAATCAATCGAAGAAATGGCGGGTATGGATATCCTCTGCTCTGATAAAACGGGCACCCTCACTAAAAACCAGCTTACCCTTGGCGAGCCCGCTGTTTTTGCTGCCAATGATGCCCAGCAGCTGATCTTGATGGGCTCGCTAGCCTCCAAAGAAGAAGACCGTGATGCAATCGACATGGCAGTGATAGCTGGTCTCAAAGATAAACAGGCCATGTCTTCGTATACCCAGACAGCTTTCATGCCATTCGATCCGGTTCATAAACGCACTGAAGCTACGATTAAAACAGCCAGTGGGACAACTTTCAAAGTTACCAAAGGTGCTCCACAGGTGATTATGGCAATGTGTAACCTGGCTGCCAGCGACCAGGAAAAGGCAAATTCAATAGTAGATGAATTCGCCAGCAAAGGGTATCGAACTTTGGGTGTGGCCCAAAGCGAAAATAGCAGTGGTTGGAAATTCCTCGGCATATTGCCGCTTTTTGACCCTCCCCGTGAGGATTCTGCTGATACGATTAATAAAGCCACCATGTATGGTATCAAAGTAAAGATGATCACCGGTGACAATCTGGCGATTGCCAGGCAAATCAGCAGCCAATTGGGTTTAGGCACCAACATTCACTCCGCAGATGAGTTGTTCGGGGAAGGAGGAGGCAGTAATGCAGTCTCTAAAGCCACGGAAGCTCGCGTAGAAGCTGCCGACGGCTTTGCCCAGGTCTTCCCGGAACATAAATTCGATATTGTGCACGTGCTCCAGGCTTCTGATCATATCGTAGGGATGACCGGCGATGGTGTAAATGATGCGCCGGCCTTAAAACAGGCGAATACAGGGATTGCAGTGAGTGGAGCAACCGACGCAGCTCGTTCTGCTGCAGACCTGGTGTTAACCGCCCCAGGCTTATCTGTCATCATAAAAGCAGTCGAAGAAGCCCGTAAAATTTTCGAGAGAATGAACAGCTATGCCACCTACCGCATCATCGAAACCATCCGCGTTATGGTCTTCGTCGTGCTGTCGATGACGGTTTTCAACTTCTATCCCATCACCACGATCATGATCATCCTGCTCGCCTTGCTGAACGACTTCCCCATTATGACCATTGCCTATGACAACACCTGGCTTGACCCCAAGCCGGTACGCTGGGATATGCGCCGCGTACTAACTGTTGCCACTTCGTTAGGCCTGATCGGTGTCATCGAGACTTTTGGTATGCTGGTCCTGGCATTGAAGGTATTCAACCTCGATATCGCTCAAACCCAATCGTTGATATACCTGAAGCTCGCCGTCGCAGGTCACCTGACATTGTTCGTAGCCCGCACCAAGCGTCCATTTTTGACCAGACCTTTCCCTGCACCGATTTTGTTGATTGCCATCTTTTTAACTCAGGCATTAGCCGCAGTTATCGTAGGTGTTGGCTTGTTGGTAACTGCCATTCCCTGGAAATACGTTGGTATTGTGTGGGGTTATTGCCTGGTATGGATATTCATCGAAGATTGGATTAAGCTCCAGGTATATAAGCACCTGAACAGTACCGCTGGACACCACATAAAATTCCTCAATCGCATCAAAGAGCCATTAAATGCACGCTAGCGAGGATAACTGACCGCAGATAAAGCCAATTTCTTGCTGGAGTTTATAACCTTACTGTATATGGATAATACCCTATTCCACTGTTATCAGGCTTGGAGTAATAAAGCGATAAAGTGAAGCTATACCCTGATTTTCTATCCCAATCTGATAAAATACACTTGATTTCATGGGTAAACTATCCCCATGAGGGGAATAGTTTGATCTTGATTTACCGGTTGGTAAATAGATCTCACCTAAAAACATAATGGAGATGAAGAATGGACATACCGTTGAATGCCCGCGTCAAATGTACCGATGATACGTGTGGAACCTCATGTTGCGTGATTCTCAATCCGATTGATGACCAGATTACCCACATTGTGGTGCAGGCTAACACCTTTCCGCATATAAAACGCCTGATCCCCGTGGATAGGATAAAAGAGACCACCGAAGATACGATACAGCTGGACGTAGATCAATATGAATTTGTGACTATGCCGGAATTTATCCAATCAGATTTTATCATTCCATCTCCTTATGGTGGTAATGAAGAAATCCCGACTAAAATGCTTCTGCCATATGCGATGATCATGGGGACGTTAACCGAAGAGCATGAAAGTATTCCTACAAATGAGCTGGCTATTCATCGCGGAACAACGGTTATGGCAACCAATGGCCGGGTTGGTCAGGTGGGTGAGTTTTTGGTAGAGCCAAAAACAGGCTGTATAACCTACCTGGTTCTTCGAGAAGGGCATTTATGGGGTAAAAAAGATATCTCGACCCCTGTTTCTGAGATTGATCACATAGAAAAAGAGACAGTATATTTGAAACTTAGCAAGCAAGAAATAGCCAGTCTACCCCCCCTGGCAATTGACCGGCCAGGCCGGTAATCATTGGTTATTATGGCTCTCAATCATATGGGGATACGCTGGTTCTCATCGTTAGAAGATAGCTAAAATCAGCTAGAATTTTCGATATACCCATAATAAGCTTTCAAGGCAAACTGGATTCTCCTTGGTTTGCCTTTCTCGTTTAACTGGAATATTACTCGCCAATCCTCACGGGATGATAATTCTTCTGGTCTTTCTATCGATTCGAGCCTTATTTATCGTAGTATATCCTCGCCGGTCTATCCTCTTTGTATTTGCACACATTTATGTCCGTATAAAGTGTATAATTATTGCTGCAGATTGGACTATTAATTCAACAAAATTTGTCACATGAACGATCGAGACTCCATGAGACAGCAAAAAACCGCACTGAGGCTGATCTTATTTTTCTTGATCGCCTTCAGCTCCTTTTCAACAATTGGTTTTGCCCAAGATCTTGGGTGGGAAACGATCACACCGGGGATAGATTACCGAAAATTCAAGCTGCCCGACCCGAACAATGTGTTTGTGGCGCGTATGGATCGCTCTATCGTCACCCTCACCATTGAAAGTAGCATCGCTCAAGGCAAATTATCCCAGGGGGCTGAAACAGTCAGTGGGATGTATGCCCGCTATGACCAGGCATTGAATTTCTGGGGAGGTTCCTCCATTCCTCCTGACTGGGGCAAGCGAAACCAGGTGCTTGTGGCCATCAATGGCGGATACTTTGGAGACGATGCTATTCCTCAGGGCGGGCAGGTATATTCCGGCTGGTATGCCAAGCGTTATGACGATTGGGGCGGTTTCAGCGGCTTTGCCTGGAAGCTGGATCGCAGTGCCTTCATTGGCGGATGCGTATATCATAATCCCGTTAAACAGCTGATCACCTATCAATCAACAGGCACCACACAATCAATCAGCCATGTGAATACCACCCGTGGCGCCAATGAGCTTGTTCTCTACACACCACAATATAATTCCCGCACGGGTACTGATAGCTCGGGGGTCGAAGTCTTGGTCGAGATGAATCGTGCCACGATGATCCTGCCTTCGCCAGCCAACGCCTCAGGCTATGTACGCCAGATACGCCAAGATGCCGGGAACAGCTTAATCCCTTTTAACTCGATTGTTTTATCCGCCTCCGGCACAGCAGCCCAAACCTTGCTCCAAAATGCTCAACCGGGAAGTGAGATTCAAATTTCACAGGAAATCACCGACTGCCCAGGAGAGATCATTCAAAGCTGGACAAAGACTTACGCCGCTATTCAAGGGCATTTTGTATTCCTGCAAGATGGTCAAATCAACGAATATGCCGACGACCCTGGTGCCACCTGTCCCGATCCGCGAACCGCTATTGCTTATAACGACCAGTATATATATTTCATCGTCGTAGACGGACGTGAGCCATATCATAGTATCGGCATGACGATTGGGCAGCTGGGAGAATTCAGCCGCGAAGTGTTGGGCGCCACATGGGGTGTGGCAGAAGATGGAGGTGGCTCCTCCACCATGGTGATCGATGGTCAGGTAGTCAACAACACATATTGCAACATCTATTCGTGCTTGTGGAAATATGCCACTTATATTCCGCTGGCCTTGCATGATAGCGATCGGCTAAATCCGGCTCGCTCCGCCAACGAACAAATCATCCGCTCACCCGCCGGCCTGGAACGTGTCGTGGCCAATGGTATGTTAATGGTCAGTGTGCAACCCTCACAATATTCATCAACTTTCACCCCCGGCGATACCATAATCACAAAATCCAGCACGAATATGCGCCTGGGACCGGGAACTAACTATGCCACCTTCGTCTCTCTACCTGCTGGTACCTCGGGTATCGTTGTGAACCAGATGAATGACTTGAATGGCGTACTGGCCAAATCTGCTTACTGGTGGTATGTAAGCATCAATGGCATGGTCGGTTGGTTACCCGAAAGTGCACTAACCGCACCATAAATTTACAGCAAGAAGGTGAATATACGCAGGACGGATAACACCCGGGGTAATTTTAAAGTTACCCTGTGCGTTTTTATAACAGTAGCTTGGCGTGATTACTGGCCAATAATTTCCTGTTTCAGGTTATCGGGTTGAATATCGATGATAGGATCAGCTATCGGATTCAGGTTTTCAGGATTTGCCTCAAATGTCAGCAAATCAACGAAAAGATTGCTATTCAGTGTTGCGTCGCACTCTGCCCTTATTTGTAGATTGACCGTGGTCCCCCCATAGGCGCTCAAATTAACCACATGCTGGACCCAACCGTCGGTATTATTGTTGCTACAAAGATCATACTCATCCACCATGGTGTTATTGATCAGCACCTTTCCAAAATCATAACCGCATAAATCTTCTGATGCAATCCATTGCCAGTATGACAGGTAAGGGTAGCTCGCTGGGATAAGCACCTGCTGTTGGATATAAGCAGTTTCATCATAATCACCGCCTAGCCACACTGCCCAGGATCCATGATATGGGGTAACCATAAGATCCGGGACTTCAAGGATCAAATCCCAGCCATGGGTTGAATATTCTTCCCAATTTATGGCACCTAGCTCAAAATCAGGATTTTTTATTGATTCAGGTGTAATGTGAATGGTGAATATCTTTTCGAGGTAAAGGTTACCCTGATCGGTAGCGCGGACGCGGATTGAGTAATTGTTCTGTGTCTCATAATCAAAGACTGCTGAGCTTCGCAGCCGGTTACCTGAAATATTAAAATATACATTCCCTGTGTCACCATCGCCGTGTACCAGGCTATAACTAAATGTATCACCCGGGTTCGGATCGATAGATGTGAAAATACCAACCACTGAGTTAATGGGTAGGTTTTCCTGGATCATGTTGTTCGAGAGCAAAATGTTCGTAGGTCTTTGATTCGGTGGGATGGTTCTGCTTACCAGCGGTAAAAATACTGGCTTCCTTTGGCCTGGCGTATTGAGATGCACGACGCTTACTGAAAGCAGCTCCATGTTTTGATAGACACCTCCCCAGGGCATGGTATAAGTATGGTTCGGATCGCTATCCCAGGTATCACGAATGTATATCGTAGATCCATCATAACCATACCCAACGATAGAATGACCTTCCAGGTTAAGCAACACGGGGTTACCGGCATTGATTTCTGCCTGGAAATTAGCTAATGAAAATCCTCCCGCTACAATATTATCTGTGCTTTGGTTATAACAAGCACCAACCGAATAACCACGCGCTTCATAAAACAGTTTTCTGCCATATGTACCATCCTCATCTTCAATCCCCAGACCTTCCATGGTACTACAGGTAAGCTTGTTGCTGCTATAAGAAAAGTTATAAAATTTTGTTTGCCCATCGATATTATTATATGGGGAAGCCGATTGGCTGGTCTTCATAAAGTCCCCTATAGCTGTTCCCCAGGTGTGTTGTACCCAACCATTCGTGATATATGGATCATTATCAGTGCTTCCATACTTGACCCAGTAATCATCGATTGAGCCGCGTGTTATTCTTCCATCCACACCATTATGAGATGCAACCAAAGGATTATTCACATAGGTATTGTATCCATCTGACCATGAAGGCCATGAAGTGTCGGTGATTGGCATCACTCCACCATTTGTGGGGCCTGTATAGATATTTGGATACGCTCCTCGATCGAAATATGCAGCGATCATCGATCCCGAAACTGCCGAGCAGCCGAAGACCCAATCATAGGATGGAAAATTAGGCAAAATCGTTGCGCTGGTTGTGGGTTTGATAGATGTAATGCGCTCAGTTTTATATTCCGCAGGAGGTTCAAATGGCCCATTGATGATATACCCTGAGATGTCTACCCCATCCGAAGTGACCCTATGTTCAATTGAGAAATATGGATTGATTACTTCAATCGTGGTATTTGAAGACCCAGGTTGGGTATCAGATCCTCCCGAATTGATATTTTGCGCGGATACATCATTCCCCTGAAATCCGTAAAGTGAAAATAATAATATCGTCCCTAATAGAATGCCTATAAGTCTCGATTTTTTTTCCTTACTTGTCTGCATATCTTCTCCTCGCGTATAATAAATATGCACAGCATGAGTAGCTGACCACTGGCGGTACGCTTTACTCCTGGGCTAATAGGATCAGGAATATTTTCGGTTATTATACACATGACGATGTCGATTATTACTTAGTTTTACTCCATTTCGTAGGCTTTGCAATTCGCCATTGTTCATGAGTACGCCGAAAAAATTGTGCACGAATTATTTTCATGAATAAACGAATCAAGAAGAGGCATATAATCGTTTTAGGCAAATCAAACCGCATACATGAAGCGCAATTCTTGTATTCATGGCTTATACGTGGATGGGTTTCCTTTTTCAGCAGATGCATTCAAAAAAAAGAACCAATCTTTCGGAGTACTGTTTAAGATGAAATTAATTCGAATATTAATCCTTGTGACTGCAGTATGCACCTTCCTGGCGGCCTGCGTAAGCACAGGTCCTGGATCAGACATTAAAACCGTGATCGTCACCCCTGCCATTAATGCTAATACTGCAGAACTGAATGTTGGTGACACATTGGAGCTTCAAATACCCACCATTCCAAGCGCAGGGTATGAATGGCAGGCTCGAAATTTAGACACAGGTATTCTTCATCAAGATGGAAATCCAGTGTATACACCTGGTACCGGTCAAAACTCAGCTGGAGGGATTGTCACCCTTAAATTTACTGCAGTGGGAGCAGGAAATACAACTCTGCATCTAATTTTCGCCAGCTCTGCATCAGTCGGAACCACATCTTTATCTTCAAGCTCGTTTAGTGTAACTGTAATCGTTAAATAGCACCACAAAATCGTAATTAATAATCCGACTGTAAAAGTGTTATTTCACGCCGACCCCACTAATTGTTGGTTTTCAAGCGGTCCAAACGCTACATTCACTTTGCAGTCGTAATAAATTTTCGCACCCTCAAACCTGCAGGTGATGGAAAACACGAATGGCGTTTCAACCTGGCACATGGTAAGCGTAAAGGTATTATCTGTGGTCCATACTCCACTGGCAGCCACCTTAAGTGGCAGCATTGCCCTGAGCACAGACATTCCTTCACGCCACTCACCATACCCAAATTCCAACCGATGTTTGCCACGCCTTATTCCTCCCCCTAATAACCGGAAATTCAAGGCACCAACGCCCTCACCAAAATCGAAGCTCAAGCTGTGTAGCGTTTCATAATTCGGCATGAAATTGTAAGTGATTCCCGACACTTTCTGTGCAATGGTGGAACTGCTTGCTCCTCGCGGGGGAGCAACACTCAGCTCTTTTAGATAACTCGACAATGAATGTGGTATTTTCTTATCGCATGGTAGCGGATTATTTTTTATACCTGGCAGTAGCTTATCCCATACCAGGTTCAACACACCTTGCATATCACCAATCCCGGAAGTGATCGCCAGCACCACCTGCTGGTCGGGCATAACGATGCAAAATTGCCCAAATGCCCCATCCCCACGGTAAGCATTATGCCGGCAGCGCCAGAATTGGAATCCGTAACCTTGTGCCCAATCACTGTTCGGGTCGTCTCCATTAGGAACTTGTTTCCTGGTAGCTTCGTCAGTCCACCAGTCCGGTAAAACTCGCTGATTTTTCCATTGGCCTTTTTGTAAATATAATTGGCCCAACTTTGCGATATCCTCCGTCTTGACGCTTAACCCCCAGCCGCCAAAGTTGATCCCATTCGGGTGGCTCTCCCATGTAGCCCCGTCAATTCCCAGCGGCTCGAATAACCTGGGCTTCAGGTATTCCAAAAGGGTCTGCCCGCTGAGCTTTTGCACAATGGCAGATAATACGTAACTGGCTGCAGAGTTGTAGACGAAATGTGTACCAGGGATATGCTCTACAGGTAAAGAAAGGAAGGTCTTGATGGGATTCCTGGATCGAAAGGTGCGTTCGGTTGTATCCTGGTCATGCCCCGTGGACATTGAAAGCAGGTGCCTGACTTTCATCGCTTCCAGGTTTTGACTGGTTTTTCGAGGGCGGTCCATGGGGAAAAATGCTAGCACCTGGTCATCCACAGATAACCTGCCCTCCGCGATGGCCAATCCCACCGCAGTGGAAGTGAAACTCTTGCTGAGTGAAAACAGCATGTGTGGAGTGTCCTGTCTCCACGGATTCCACCAGCCCTCTGCCACCACCTGTCCGTGGCGCACCAGCATGAGGCTGTGTAAGCCCATGCTGGATTTTTCTGCTTCATCAATAAAATTAATAATCGCCGCTGAGCTGATGCCTTGTTCTTCGGGCGTGCTGTGGGGTAGATGGTTGTTATCCTGCATTGATACCTGCCTATGTATCAGAGATATTATGCTCTATCCATTAAATCTTCGATGATCCGCATTTGGTCGGGCGAAAATAGTCCGATCTGCATCACCCTGGCATTTTCTTCCGCCTGCTTCACCGTGCGGATACCCGGAATGGGGATTGTTATCTGACTGCGTGTTAATATCCAACTCAATGCCCCCTGGGCTAGTGTTCGCCCGTCGCTGGTAAGGATGCCGCGCAGCGTTTCGAGCTTCTCCAGGGTTGGCGTGAAAAAATGTTCGTGTGACCATTTATCAATACGCACATCGTTTTCAGCAAAGCGCGAATTCTTACTGTATTTTCCAGTGAGTGCGCCGCGTGCCAGTGGGCTACGGTTTACACTGGCCAGGCTCTCCCGTTCGCACAGTGCTAGCATTCCAGGCGCATCCACGATTACGTTCAGGTCGTGTTGGATGGCTGCACAGTGCTCACCTTCAGCGAATCCCTGTGCTAGCTTTGGGTCATCTGTGCTCCAGCCATACGCGCGAATTTTCCCTTCCCGCACCAATCCTTCCAGGGCATCGCGTACCTCGATCGCGCCTTCAGCAGGGTAATCCCACACGTGCAGCTGGAATAAATCGATGTAATCCGTGCTCAGCCGCTTTAGACTGTTCTCACACGAAACCCGTGCATCCTTGATGACATCTTCATCATGACTGAAGCGATGAACGCATTTTCCATCTTCATCCACCATAAAACCGAATTTGGTGGCGATTGTTACCTTATCCCTTCTTCCCTTCAAGGCCTGCCCCAGGATTCGTTCACTGTGACCGGCTCCATAATTCGCTGCGGTATCGAAGAAATTTATCCCGTTATCCAGCGCTGCATGGATAGCTTGGATCGATTCTTGGTCATCCGTATCGCCCCAACCACCTGGCCCGTCGAGCCACAACCATGGCCCCCCAATCGCCCAACATCCCATTCCCATCGGGCTGACTTCAATCCCGGATTTTCCTAATTTTCGAGCAGGTACTACCGTCATAAATGAGCTCCTTTCAGATCAAGGTCATGTATACATAAATCCTGAAGTCGGTTATTTCTTAAGGATTATTATTAAAATTTCACGCCAGCAATTGAATATTTACCAATATTGTAAAGCATTTTCGCATAAAAAATCTCTCGTTCAAGGTATCATCATGCTGCTTGTTTATATTGACGCTTGGCAACCATCGTCTTATAATTAAGATTGAAATTGTCTGAATTTATCATTAAGCGGGGATAGGTAAACAATCCGCCTATTCATGCCATATAAAATATAAATAAGGAGAAAACGAATGAATGCAAAACAATCTCAGGGTTACCTCGCCACGCCATCCTCCGGAATTGGACCTGGAATATTAGTTCTCCACGCCTGGTGGGGATTGAATGACTTCTTTCGTGGTTTCTGTGACCGTCTGGCACAACAGGGATTTGTCGCCTATGCTCCGGATATGTTTTCCGGTGAGATCGCCCACACCATACAGGAAGCGGAACACCACCAGTCTCAATGGGATGAGGCGGGCGCAGTCCCACCTATCATCCTTCCGGCGGTGGAGGAGCTGAGCACGCGTGCTGCTGCTGGTAAACAAGGCCTGGGTATCATTGGGTTTTCAATGGGGGCATACTGGTCCCTTTGGCTGGCGCAGCAAAAACCGGATATGTTCCGGGCTGTGGTGCTGTTCTATGGTAGCGATGGGGGCGATGGGGAGTATCAACACTCAAAGGCTGCCTTCCAGGGCCATTTCGCCGAAAATGACCCCTACGAAACCGCTGCGGGTATACAGGCCTTGGAAAACAATCTGAAAGCAGCCAGCCGCCCCGTTACCTTCTACACCTACCCGGGAACCACCCACTGGTTCTTCGAGAACGATCGCTCGGATGCCTTTAATCCCGGGGCCGCCCAGCTTGCCTGGGACCGAACATTATCCTTTATT
>CAYLPS010000009.1:0-65631 GCA_964385625.1 uncultured Anaerolineaceae bacterium
TGCATCGCCAAATGCAACATCTTCACCCCTCGTCTGGTTTGCTCCAGCTATACCAGACGAGTTTTTATTTACCATCAAAACGCCTGTTGATATTACGGCTGTACTCCAGGATAGAATCACACCGCATACCCGCACCATTAGCTTAACGTTCATTGTTAGCCTCCGGCGCGGGCTGCTGCGTGTCTCTTCCAACCGCTTCCAGGGCGCGTTCCTGAGCTAATAGACGGTTGCCATAATTTACGATCATTCCCCGAATAACATCACTTGGGCTGGTTCCCCATGCGCTCGATAGTTTATCCAGCAATAGCTTCTCGTATTCCGTCAACCGCACACCCACGAATTTACCTTTATTTGCCATACTCCCTCCACAAACAAAATACTGGTATCATCAGATACCAGTATAAAATGTTTAGCAAATGTAAAACGCTAATTATGTAATTTTTGTAATTAATAGCTGCTATGCACCTGGGGGGTATTCCGGGTCATTCCAATTATGGTATAGCATCGGATCCGCTTTCTCTAACGTGCGCGTGTCTAAGTGTAGCTGGGCGCACAATTGGCACATACCTGGAATCTCTTTTTTGGTAGGATCATGCCTGGTATTCTCAATATATTCCCGGCGCAACCTTATCAGCTCGCCTATCTTTTGCCGCGTGATTCGGTTCGGCTGGTACCCGCTTTTAATTCTCTTCCCTGGCCGTTGCAGGATTAGTATCACGTCTTGCCTTTGAACGTTCGCGGCTTGCTGACCGGCTGCAAATGCGCGCAAATCCTGTACAGACATATTTTGTATATTGTCTGGTATCTCTTCGGAATATTCCTTGTAATGCTGGATTTCCGTTGTCGAATTCGGCTTCATGGTTCCAATGGTTATTTGAGGTTTGATTTTTGGTTTTTCGTCTTTCATTTTATCGGATAACCTCTGTTCCCGGCGGATTCGGGTCTTTTGGTTTGGCAATTTTCGTCATCTCATGGAGGGCGCCAACACCCAAAGTCTCCTTACAGATAACCATAGTTTCCAAAAAATGCAGCGCCTTGATTCGCTGTTCCGGTGTAAGACTATCAAAAAACTTTCGCCATTCTCGCTCTCGCTTCTTATTCATCTTCATATGCTCCCATGGGTATTAAAATACCCCGAATGATCCGGGGTATTGGTATAATTACTGAAGCCTGATTCCGGTTTCCCCCGGTTGATGGTTAGGGCGGGTAAGTGTTGGCTTCACTTACCCCGTCCGCATTAAATTATACTACTACTCTTTTAATGTGCAGTTTATAGAATCCAGCTCGATATAATCAGACAGAATATAAATATTGTTTTGTGTCTCTGACCAAGGATACCGTCCCGGTGGATGTGGATGCCGTCCTGTTCTGGCTGGTTTGGGATGCCCAAAAAGCTGCTCTAGAAGTGGCTGATTATCGTGTAGCGATCTCCTGGGCTGCGCAAACTGCTCTACGCGAGATCATCGGCCAGATGACCCTAGCCGATATCCTGGTAGGGCGGGCAGTGATGGATGCTGAGCTGCAAAAAATCATCGATGAGCGCACCACACCCTGGGGCATCACCGTTCAGTCAGTTGAGATTCGCGATGTGGTCATCCCGCCCGACTTGGAAGACGCCATGAGCCGCCAGGCCCAGGCCGAGCGCGAGCGCCAGGCACGTGTGATCCTGGGTGAATCGGAACAGCAAATCTCCTCCAGCTTCGCCGAAGCTGCCAAGGCCTATTTCAATAATCCCACTGCGCTGCACCTGAGAGCGATGAACATGCTCTTCGAAGGCTTGAAGCAAAAGGGAGCATTGGTCATTGTCCCCAGCAGCGCCGTTGATACCATGAACCTGGGCAGCATGAGCGGGCTGGTGGCCCTGGGTTTTGAGCATACAGCCAAGGGTGACAAGCCAGCTACTCCCGAGAGCCATTAATCGCCAGGAAAGTATAAGAGATGATTATAGCTATGCTGCCCGGGACGGGTATTCAACCAGCCTCGAACTCAGTCGGCAAAGCATTTCCAACCAACCGACCCAGCAAGATGATCCTCCGGTCTGAGACAGGCCGGGCATTAGATACTCGACCAGCGGTAGGAGCACCTGACCCGGCACCTGTATGATAAGCCCTTGTTTCACGTGAAACTATCTCCTAAGCTGGAAAAACTGCCCTTGAGACATGTTTCACGTGAAACACACACGCAATCAACAATATAAATAGATATTTTTATGTTTATTGTATGATATATTGCTATTTTTGGGGTTAATACAATTCGCGTTTACCCTCCAGCCTTTTCTAAAACAGGGAGAAGATTACACCCCGTTATTCCGCCCCCAGGTTTCCAGGAGTTCCTCAACCTGGTCAAGGTAGGCGTCTAGGGCGTCGATCCTCTCACCGAATGCCTCACCCAGCAGGCCCAGTTGCTCTCCTGCAGCTTGCCAAGCCAGCCGCTGCTCTGCCTGCGCCGGCAAAACACCTATGATGTGGGTCCAGGTGTGCCATAAGGGCCACAACACATCCTGGGGAGAGCGGCTTCCCAGCAAGGCTTGTATGGCACGTTCATAATAGAAAAGGCGATAACGGTGTAAGCGCATGGGCACTTGGTCGTCGCGCAGCGCCCCATAGGCAATCCTCCACTCTTCGAACCAGCCGTTCAGCTTAGCCATGTCCATCGAGGCAGCGCCTAATAACCCCAAAAATCCGTTATACAATCCAGGCCTGCCCACCTCTTCGGCCACCTGGGGAAAATCCACCAAAAAGCGACGCTCGGTGAGGTTTCGCCCATTAATCCCGGCTATGGCATTGGCGGCGTGTTCCAGGGTACGCATATACAGCACCGCGTCCTTCGTTGCGGGAGGGTGCGGATCATCGTACAAAAAACGCCACATCTGGCGGGCATGCGTAGCCTGTTTTTGCACGCGGTTCATCACGTTGGAGGGGGTGTTGAACTGCCCGCGCACGCTGGCCTGCACAAAATCCAGGAAGTGTTGTGGGTCGTGTAATATCTTGCACCCGTATACTGCCGGACCTAGCCAGGGATGCACGCGCAGTTCCCGCGGCTGCCTGTACAGCTGGTGAGAATGGTGGGAAATATCCAGGTGGACTTCATCTGAAATTCGCACAATCTCCCGCTCCACAGGCACTTCATCGCTGTGGATAAAAAACAGGTCGATATCAGCAGTATTTCCAATCAGCGGCGATTCGCCCAAAAGCGACCCCTGCAGATAAATCGCCATGATCGTGCGATCTTCGGCAACGGATTTCTCGACCGCATCATGTGCCAGGCGAAGCAGCATCGCACGGTTTATGCGCATGACAGCCTATCCAAATAATCACGCCATACTTGTCTGAACATTTCCTTCACCATTTCTCGTGCTTTCACCCCACAACATCCGGTATATATATAGGTTTTCATCAATATCAATGATACAACCAGCCGTCCTCGCCTTTCACATGCCATCATCGATCGGTAATGAGGCCTGGAAGGGCACCTGTTTCAGCGTCTGTCGTATGCTGTTTTCCACAAATTTTAAGTCCTCCACCCTGCGCACGTAATCCAATTCGTTAGTATCCAATGTCAGCACGGCCACGCTTTCTCCGATGTTCCTGGCGCGGCTCTCTAAGAAAAATTCGTCGTAGGCATGGATCAGCTCTTGGATGTAATCGCGCTCCATGTTGCGCTCATAGGGCCGGTCACGCGAGGCGATGCGCTGCATCAGCACTTCCAGGTCTGCGCGTAGATACACAATGAGATTCGGTAGCGGAATTTTTTCTGCCAGGGCGTCATGCACGCGGTAATACATCTCCAGCTCGTCACCCGCCAGGTTGATGCGCGCAAATAAGGCGTCTTTCGTAAAGGTATAATCGGTGATCAGCGATTCGCCGCGCTTGAGGATCTCAGGCACCGAGCGGCGTTGCTGGTAGTATCTGCTTAACAGGAAGAAAATCTGGGTTTGGAAGGCATATCGCTGCCGGTCGGAGTAGAAATCTGACAGGAAAGGGTTTTCCTCGAATACTTCCAGCACTATCTCAGATTGAAAAGCCGGCTGCAGCAGCCTCGCCAATGTGGTTTTCCCGACCCCAATGACTCCCTCGATGGCAATATACATGTTTTTTAGAAGCCCTCTCCCGGCCGAAAAAATACACCTTGTAGGAAATTCAACAGGTTCTCAGCCACCGTCCGTGGTTGCTCAAGCATTACCATGTGCCCGGCTTCTGGCACCACCACCAGGCGCGCATTGGGTATTCCATTTACCAGGAATTGTGCGTAGCGCTGAGGGGTCATTTGATCCTCTGTGCCACATATCACCAAGGTTGGCTGCATAACACCTGCCACACGATCCATCATATCAAATTTGTTGCAGGCTTGCAAATCCCCGCTCAACACACTTTGGCGTGTTTCTAACATGCGCTTGGAGGCCAGCTCAACCAGCCGTCGCGGTGTATGTGGGCTGAAAGAATAGGACACCAATAGCTCGGCAGCTTTTTCATAAGTGGTTGCATCAGCAGCAAAAGCCAGCATGCTGGGGTTGACCCTTAGCCGCGCGCCACTGCTGATCAATCCCAAGGCTATGACCCGCTCAGGATGTTGGATGGCCATCGATAAGGCGATTGCGCCGCCCATAGAATGGCCCACCACAACGGCGCGGCGCAGGTGAATTACTTGCATCCAATCCAACAGGATATTGCTGTATTCGCCGATAATTTGGTGCCCATCGCGTTGTGACGATTTACCGTGCCCGGGTAAATCCAGTGCATAGACACAGTAACCGGGCAAGCGCCTAATTTCAGGTGGCCAATACAGCCGCGTGCCACCAGCGCCATGGATAAGGACTACTGGGGGGTTATCTGTGCCTTTTTCGCAATGCAGTGAATAATACAGATCACCTGAAACAGGCATACAGGCTCACGTGCCCCTGCGCAAGCGTTCAGCCGCCTCAGCGTTCAGGGGGATGAGCACCTGGATGGTAGTCCCTTTGCCAATGACGGAATCCATGCGAAAAATACCGTTCACCATATCGGTGCGCTCGTTCATATTTTTCAAACCCAGGCTGCCACGCTGGTCGTAGGAAGACTCCACGCTGTTCTTGTCAAAGCCAACCCCATCATCCTGGACCTCCAACAGCACCAGGTCTGTATCATAATCCTTCATGCGCACCCAGATGTGGTTGGCCTGGGCGTATTTACATGCGTTGTTGATTGCTTCTTCAGCTATATAGAAGATAATGGTTTGCCGGCTCATTTCCAACTGAGAGACAATACCATCTTCTGCTTCCACGATCACATTCTGATTGTAAGTCTCATGGGTTTTTTCAGCCATGGCCTTTAATGCCCCAATCAAGCCCTGCGATTCGAGTTCCAACGGGCGTAGTGTGAACAACATGTGGCGAATTTCTTTGGTGGTTCGCCTTGCCAGCTCCTCAATCTTAAGCAGCTCATCGCCGGTGGCTTTCGGGTCTCGTTCTAACAAACGGCGGGCAAAATTCAAGCGCATGGCAATGGCCGCCATGGATTGGGTAGGGCCATCGTGCAGGTCGCGAGCCAGCTTCTTATGTTCCTGTTGCTGGATCTCAATCATTTGTTCTTTTTCCCGCTGGATATCACTGTACAATCGGGCATTCTGTATGGCAATTACCGACTGGTGTGAAATGATGTCCAGTAGCTCGCACTTTGAAGGAGTAAAAAAATCCGGGTTGGTATGCGCAAAGATCATCACCCCGTAGGTCTCCAGCCCGGCCCTCAATGGCAGGCAGTGGGCAACCGAGCAATTGCGCAAGCCAACAAAACGGCTTAACTCGGAATCTTTGGCAGGGCTTGTGCTGGTCTTGGGTACGCCTTCGGAAATTGCCTGCCCCACCAGCCCGTTGATTCCCGGCAGAACGACACGTAAATCCGATTGGGGTAAATGCCGGGAAGCACCAACCGTCAATGCCGGTTGTTCGTACTCTGAATCGGAGAAAAGCAGCACCGCACTCACCAGTTTCTCTGCCGGCACGTTGGGTGTGGCTAACACCCGTGCCCCCAGATCCAGGGCGATCTCCAACACATTCTGATATTTCAATGTCGAAGTCACTTTTGAGATCAGGTTGTAGATTTCACGCAGCCTGCGATGGTCGATATCCCAGATGGGTTTACCGCTTGCGCTACCTGCATCCTGCCGTTTGAGCAAACCACCCAGATTTAATGTTCCCAATGCGTTCAAGGCTGCCAGGCAAATGAGTATACCCAAAACAAAGGCTATAACACCTACGATAAGGGTACCCGTTGTGTTCATCGGCAATATGATAACCCAAAAAACCCGGCTTGGAAAGCATCTTATAACAGAATTTGCAAATCTGTAATTTATTATGCCGAAAACAACGCCTGCAACACCGGTAATGCAGCTTTTATTGCCCTTGCTCGGTGACTTAACTGGTTCTTTTCGTCCGTGGTGAGCTCGGCCATGGTTTTCCCAATCTCTGTGATCAAGAAAATGGGATCATATCCAAAACCATTGCTGCCGCGTTCCTGCGGAATAATTTCTCCCGGGCAGGCCCCCTGGGCATAATATAACTTGTTTTGCGGTGTTGCTATGGCTACTGTGCACTGGAAGTGGGCTATCCATGGCTGGGGGTGGCCATTCAGCAATGCCAGCAAACGTGCGCGTCGGTCTGCATCCGTGGCGTGAGGCAGTGGAGAGAAACGGGCCGAGTGAACGCCGGGTGACCCTGCCAGGGCATCCACCTCCAGGCCAGAATCGTCCGCCAAGGTCACCAACCCGGAAGCCCGCGAGAACGCCAGCGCTTTTAATGCGGCGTTTTGCTCATAAGAGTCACCCTCCTCTGCCACGTTGAGGGAGATACCGAGCTCTCCCGGGGTCACCAGCCCGACCTTCACCTCAATGAGCAGGGCCTGTAGCTCAAGTAATTTCCCCCGGTTATGAGTGGCAATCAATAATTGCTGCATCTTCGCCTCCAAACCTTCGACTATCCGCACCATACCCACACACCATATGTGGTGAATTATGTCATAATTTTAACTCACCTATGGCAACAAAATATGTTATAATAATGAGGAAATATAATAAATTACTTTGCGATTTTCTAACCGAATTTTATTGCAAAGCTTTGTAATCACAGTGTCTGACCCACATTCTCCATTGCGCCTGAATGTCGGCTTCGTAGTTGCTCAATCAGCCGGCTTCAGCCGGGATTTTCCATTAGATCTCCCGCAAATTAATGTCCCGCCCGACCTGCACCTGACCAGTTTATCCGGTGCGGTAAGAGCGACGCGTACACCTCAGGGTATCCTGCTGCAGGTGGCATTCCAAACCAGCATCTCCCTTGAATGCGTACGCTGCCTGACCAGCTTTGACCAAGCACTCCATGTAGATTTTACTGAATTGTATGCCTTTTCCCAGCGCTATGTGACCGATTCAGGCTTAATCATGCCAGAGACCGGGATTATCGACCTGGAGCCCTTGTTCAGGGAGTACATTCTGCTCGAGATTCCCATCAGCCCGCTTTGCCGTCCTGACTGCAAGGGCTTGTGCCCGATATGTGGCAACAACCTGAATGAGAGCACTTGTTATCACGATGAAGAAACCGGAGATCCCCGATTAGCATCCTTAAAAGCATTATTGGATAAATAAGCACACCCATCCAATCAGGAAGGTAATGATGTTAAGTCCTCAATCGCAACCGCAGAAGTTAGAAGTACTTGACACCTTGCTTGAGAAAGCTGATTTACAAGGATACCTGACCACCGGCGATATCCTGGAAGTATTCCCGTGGGATGGTGAGGATGATGAACGCTTGCTGGAGTTATTTGGCTTGCTCCATCGACAGGGTATTGAGATTATCATTGAAGAAGAAAACGAGCCCGAGCCATACTTTTCCAGGCAGGATGCTGCCACGGTTGAGTTCAACGCCTCCATGGAAACCGATCTGCTGCCCAACCTGGAGAGCATTTCCGCAGATGACAGCGTGGGGTTATATTTGAAGGAAATGTCGCGCGTACCCCTGCTCAGCCTCGATGAAGAGGTCAGCCTGGCGCAGAGAATCGAGCAAGCCAAGGATGCCAGGTACAGGCTCAATAAATTAAATAAGAAGGGCTCATCCAGACATCGCCAGCAGCTTGAAAATACCGTCCAGGATGGCATTCTGGCGCGTGAGCACCTGATTAAGGCAAACACCCGCCTGGTGGTGAGCGTGGCGAAAAAATACATTGGGCGAGGTGTGGCTTTTCTAGATTTAATTCAAGAAGGCAACCTGGGCTTGATGAAGGCTGTCTCAAAATTCGAGTATCAGCGTGGTTTCCGCTTCTCCACCTATGCCACCTGGTGGATCCGGCAAACCATCACCCGCTCCATCGCCGACCAAAGCCGCACAATCCGTATCCCGGTTCACATGACCGACCGCTTGCGCATGATGTATAAGGCAGCCCATAAGTTGGAACAAAGGAATGGGCGCCCTCCCACCCAGGATGAATTATGCCTCGAGATGGGGGTCGGGCAGGATAAGCTGCGCTGGATGCTCGAAGTGGCGCGCATCCCCGTCTCACTGGAGAGCCCCGTTGGCGATGAGGATGATTCCGAGCTGGGCATGTTCGTGGAAGATACCATTACCCCTTCACCAGCCCAAGCCACCTATGATAATTTGCTCCGCGAGAGAGTGGACCAGGTGCTTGGCACCCTTTCGGCCCGTGAAGCTCGCATCATCCGCCTGCGTTTTGGATTGGAAAATGGGCACCCCTATACCCTGGAGGAAGTGGGCCACAAATTCGGGCTGACCCGCGAGCGCATCCGCCAAATCGAAGGTAAAGCCTTGCGCCGGCTGCGCCATCCATATCGAGCCAGGTTGTTGCGCGATTACTTGTAATCTCCGCCGCTTTTTAGTTTGCACTGCAGGCTAAGAAATCTTGACAAAATTTTCTCATCCGTTTAGACTTGCACATTAATCTGTAAGGTGGACTGTGATGACTGGGTACGCTATGAACGCTTTTTTTATGTCTATGGCCATGATGAGCCTGGTTCAACGCGCCCGGGCAGCCACCTGTGAGCAGATTAAATAATCATGGTTCAGAAAACATAAAGGGCTGCCCAAACTGGCAGCCCTTTTTTATGCAGGTTGCTGTGAAATTTATTCAGAATAATCGGAAAAGAGGCCAAAATGTCCAACAATATCCTGATCGCAATTGCCTGGCCATATGCCAACTCGGAGATCCATGTGGGCAATATCACCGGTTCTCACCTGCCCGGAGATATCGTGGCGCGCTACCACCGCCTGAAGGGTGATCGGGTGTTGATGGTCTCAGGGACCGACTCGCATGGCACGCCGGTCACACTGAAAGCCGATGCTGAGGGCCGCCCGGTTGAAGAGGTGTATCGCTTCTTCCATGAGCAGTTCCTTGAGCTATTTCAGAAAGCCGGCATCAGCTATGACCTATTTACCACCACCCACACCGAGAACCACTTCAAGGTTGCCCAATCCATGTTCCTGGCGCTTAATGAAAATGGCTTCCTGTACACCGAGTCGCGTCCCCAGTGGTACTCGCCAGCTGCCGGGCGTTTTTTACCCGACCGCTATGTGGAGGGAACCTGCTATATTTGCGGCTACGAAGGAGCCCGCTCCGACCAGTGCGACAATTGCGGGCATGTGCTGGAACCCGAAAAACTGATCAACCCGCGCAGCAAGGAAGATGGCTCTATACCTGAACTGCGCGAAACCACCCATTTCTACCTGGACCTATCCAAGCTTCAGCCGGATGTGGCTGAATTTTTACACCAGCGCCAGGGATATTGGCGTGAGACCGTGATCGGTGAAACCCTGGGGAAAATCGAGAGCGAGGGGCTGCTTCCTCGGCCCATCACACGCGACCTGGATTGGGGCATCCCCGTCCCGGTGGAAGGCTGGGAAGGTAAGTGCCTGTACGTGTGGTTCGAGGCTGTCATCGGCTACCTCTCCGCCAGCATCGAATGGGCAAAAATCATCGGGCGGCCGGATGCCTGGCGCGACTGGTGGACCGACTTATCGGCCAAGACGTTCTATTTCATCGGCAAGGATAACATCTTCTTCCACGCCGCCATGTGGCCAGCCCAGCTCAAGGGAGCCGGCAAGGAATTCGTGCGCATATTCTGTGAAGAGGATGGTGAGCCGCTTAACCTGCCTTATGACGTGCCAGCCAACCAATTCATGAACCTGGAAGGCCGTAAAATCTCCGGTAGCCGTAATTGGGCGGTATGGGGATTGGATTTCCTGTCACGCTATGACCCCGATGCCTTGCGCTATTACCTCACCATCAACATGCCCGAGCTGAGAGATACTGACTGGGACTGGGATGAGTTCATCGCCCATAATAACAACGAACTGGTTGCCAACTGGGGCAACCTGGTGAATCGCGCCTTGTCATTCGCTTATAAGCATTGGGGTGGCCTGGTGCCCGACCCGGGTGAGTTGCGCCCGATCGACAAGGAGATCATCGACCAGGTGGAGGCTGGCTTTACCACTATCGGGGAGCACCTCGAAGCGGTGCATCTCAGGGCAGCGCTCACCGAGGCATTGAGACTGGCAAAATTGGGGAACAAATACCAGGATGATACCTCCCCATGGTTCGAGATCAAGACCGATAAGGCTGAGGCAGCCAAGTCGATTTTCACGGCATTGAAAGTCATTGATTCGCTCAAGGTGTTGTTCGCTCCCTTCCTGCCGTTCAGCAGCGAGCGTCTTCACACCTTCCTGGGCTACTCCCAGCCGTTATTTGGAGAGCAATATGTAGAGACCCTGCAGGATAAGCTGGGTGCTCATGATGCCCTGCGCTACCGCCCGCCTCAACCGGGTGGGTGCTGGCAGCCCTCCGATCTGAAACCCGGCCAACGCCTCCGTCAGCCTGCCCCATTGTTCAAGAAGCTCGAGCCTGCCCTGGCAGCACAGGAACGCGCCCGCCTGGGGTAATAACTACTCGGTATCCTCGATTTCTACAACCTGTTTGAGGTTAAAACCGCGCCGCTTCAGCTCATTCACGAAAGGAATGGCTGGCACAAAACTTTCCACTCCACCGGCACCTCGCCGTGTTTGCCCGTGAGCCATCATCTCTGCCACGATTGCGGCATCCCACCCGGTGGTACGCTCCATGGCAGTGAAGCCAGTCTTTTCATCGAAGCGGTCCACCAGCTCCATGATGGCGTGCGCGCGCCGGCCAGCTTTCGTGCCGTCCGCCCTCACCCGCACCAATACAATGTCTTTGCCTTTTTCAGGATGCTGTGGAAACGTGACTTTTGGCTCATATAGTGCGTGGAACACCTGGCGCGGTATGATTTCGGTGCCATTGATGGTCAGTGGCTTTAAATCCCACAACCCAAGGTCCCAGAAGCTGCGCAGCTGCTGGCAATGCCCCGGATAGCGCAGGGTAAGGTTCTGCAGGGTACGCAGTTTACCAGCGTAGGTCCAGGGCATGGTGCTGGTGCCGCCTCCCGTCACAAAGGCTTCCAGGGTGCCAACCGAATCGGGAAATTCAATCGTTTCCAACTCGGTCATCGGTTCCACCCGGGTAATTTTCCCCTCACGCAGGAATATGGCTGGCTCAGCGTATTCATTTGTCAACCCTGCCACGTGGAAGGTAAGCAGGTAGTTGAAAGGCGGTTGGGGATGCTGGGGAAGGCCGCCATCCCACATATAAACATCCACCGCCTCGTCCAGCAGTCCCATGGTATATACGGTCAGGGAAGTACCCATCCCCGGCACCTGCCCGCAGTCGGGTATGATGCTGATGCCTGCCTGGCGGGCCTGCTCATCAAAGGCGTGCTGCTGCCTGGCAATATCGGTGTTACCTCCCAGGTCGCACATGCAGGCTTTCACCTTAATTGCCACCCTGGTGATATCCAGGTTGTAATAGTAGGGCACTGCGCTTACGAAAGCCTGTATGCCTTCCAGCGCCCGCTCCAGGGCGTATGCATCGGTCACATCAACCTGGACAGCCTGAGCTGCTTTCCGGCCAATCAGGCTGTTCACGCGCCCGGCAGAACGTTCGGCGATGGACAGCTGTTTGTCGATCAGGATAATACGCTCTGCCTCCCCCCAGCGTGCCATGTCATATGCGCAGGCCGTGCCCTGCCTCCCTGACCCGATGACTGCATAGCTATATTCCATATTATTCCTCCCGTGGATGATCTGAGTCAATTATAAGGTATTTCACTCCTCCCCGAGGCATTCGAGTGTGGTAAACTCCCTGATTGCCTGACATTCTGTAAGTGACCATAACGATGGACGCAAAAACACTTCAAACCCTGGATTACCAGAAGATCCTGGAACACCTGGCGGGCTTCTGTGCCTTTGCCGTTTCTACCGAGAAGGCACTCCACCTCCAGCCGACCAATAACCTCGATGAGGCCAATCGCCGACAGGCAGAGACCAGCGAAGCGCTGCAGATGCTGGTTACCCGGCCTGACCTCACCATTGGCGGGGTGCGTGACGTGCGGCAGGCAGTGGACCTGGCAGTCCATGGGGGAGTGCTTGCGCCTGCGGAGTTGCTGGATATAAAATCCACGCTGATCGCTGCCCGTAACCTGGCACGTACCTTCGAGCGCCTGGGTGGGCAATTTCCCATATTGTATGAGATCGCCACTCGCATCCCCACACCCATGGGCCTGGTAGATGCTATCACGCGTGCCATCTCAGAACGCAGCGAAATCCTGGATGGCGCCTCTGAAACACTCGCCAACATCCGCCGCGACCTGCGCATCGCCCACGACCGCCTGATGACCAAGCTGCAGCGCATGGTTGCAGACCCACATACCTCTCCATACCTGCAGGAAGCCCTGATCACCCAACGTGATGGGCGTTATGTGCTCCCCCTCAGGGCAGAGTTTAAAGGCAAAATCCGAGCGGTGATTCACGACCAATCCGCCTCGGGGGCCACCCTGTTCATCGAGCCGCTCAGCGTGGTGGAGCATAACAACCAGTTCCGCGAGCTCCAGCTGGCTGAGCGCGACGAAGAGCGGCGCATCCTTAGCGAGCTTTCCCAGCAGGTGGGCATGCATGCCGGCAGCATCCTCAATACGGTGGAGCTTGTATCACAGCTGGACCTGTGCTTCGCCAAGGCAAAGTACTCCGAAGCGATTGCTGCCGCCGCACCAAGGCTGCACCCCATCAGCAAGCCGAGCGGGCGCCACCCGGGAACTCTCATCCGCTTGTACCAGGCGCGCCATCCCCTGCTGGACCCCGCCACCGTTGTGCCGATTGACGTGGAGCTGGATGACCAGACCTACGCCATGGTAGTTACTGGCCCCAACACGGGTGGCAAGACCGTCACCCTCAAGACCATCGGACTGCTGGTCCTCATGGCCCAGTCCGGCCTGCACATCCCGGCCAACTCCGGCTCTGAGATCAGCCTGTTTCACGATATCTACGCCGACATCGGTGATGAGCAGTCCATCGAACAATCCCTATCCACATTTTCGGGACACATCACCAACATCATCCGCATCCTCGAGCATGCCGACCAGCGCTCACTGGTCATCATGGATGAGCTGGGAGCTGGCACTGACCCTCAGGAAGGGGCAGCTCTGGCGCGCGCACTGCTCACCCACCTGCTCGACCGCGGCATCACCACCCTGGTCACCACCCACCACCCTGAATTGAAGGCTTTTGCCCATGCCACTCCCGGGGTGGTCAACGCCAGTGTGGAGTTCGACCTCGAAACCCTGCAACCAACCTTTCACCTGACCATTGGCCTGCCAGGACGTTCGAATGCCCTAGCAATTGCCCAGCGACTGGGCATGCCTGACCCAATCATCAATTCAGCCCGTTCCGAGCTAAATCCTACCGACCTGCGCGCCGAAGACCTGCTGGATGAAATCCATCGCCAGCGCGACCTCTCACGCAAGGCACGCATTGCCTCCGAAAAAGCCCACCACGACGCTGAAGTTATGCGGGGTGAGCTGGCACAACGTCTGGAAAAAATCGAAGACGAGCGCATGCAGGTGCTGGAAAAAGCTCACCATCAGGCCGAGGAACAGCTGGAAGAGGTGCAAGCTGAGCTGCGTGAGGTTCGCCGCCAGCTGGCGCGCACCAGGCAGCCTCTGGAAGTGATCCAAGAGGTCGAAGACCAGCTGGCTGACCTCGAGGAAACAGTTGCGCCTCCCGTGGAACGCAAAGCCCCTGATACCGATATAAGCCCATTCAGGCGCCCCATCCGCCTGGGCGATAGGGTCAGGCTGCATTCGCTCAACTCACAGGGCGTGGTCACCTCACTGAGTGAGGAAGAAGCAGAGGTATCGGTGGGAATGTTGCGCATCCGCGCCAGGCTGGCGGAGCTTCAGCTACTGGGTGAAGGTACTGACTCAGCTGTGGGGGCTTCAAGCCTGCCTACTGCCCGTGAATTGTTGGCCACCAACCGTCCCCAGCCCACCGCAGAAACGACCGGCACCACTCGCCAGCCGGGTTCGCAAATCTATGCCGAATCCCCGGGCATCGAGCTCGACCTGCGCGGCAAGCGCAGTGACGAAGCCCTGGATGCCCTGGAGCGCTACCTTGACTCGGCCTACCTGGCCGGGTTGCCCTGGGTGCGCATCATCCACGGCAAGGGCACCGGTAAGTTACGCCTGGCGGTGCGCGAAGCCCTGGGAAATAACCCCCACGTGAAATCCTTCGAATCCGGCGGTGACAAGGAAGGTGGCGATGGTGTCACCGTCGCCAAACTGGCGCAATAAAGGATCCAATCAGAACCTGGGCGCTGGCATAACGAATTTTTCTATTGGAGAATTTATCCAATATTAATTGGGTATATAATTCTGGCAGCAAAGTGTTACCCGCTGCATCATAATCCTCGGGACACAAAACTGGTATCGTTATAAGACCTTTAGCATAGGATTTTTCCGTTTCCCTATAAATCTAATAAGGAGAATGCAATATGAAAAACCGACTGCTTGCTGTTACTCTGACCATTGCGCTGCTAGTATTGCTCGTCGCTCTGGCAGGTCATGCCCAGGCATCACCCACGACCTCCCCAGGCAACCCTTCACTGGTTTACGTTGATTTAAGCCACCCGGATGACCTGAGCCGTTTTGCATCCACGCAGCTGCCCATGTATGCCTACCTTGAGCAGGGCCTGCTGGCAGGCGCCGACCAAGCAGGTCAACAGGACCTGAGGTCTGCCGGCTTGAGAATCCAGGTGCTGGATGAGATTGTGCAGTCGGGTACTTACTACCTGGCCGAAACCAGGCCCACCCGTCCGGCGCCAGATTTTACCCTGTATGGTAAAGTCTTGTTGAGCACTTCCACCGGCTCGCTTTTGCGCATGGACCCTTCGCAGGTGGATGCACTCACGGCTGCCGGAGCCGAGCTGAAGGCCATCAGCCTCACCCCCAAGCCCTTGCCTGCTCTTCAGGCCAGGCCGTCCTTCCCGGATGTGGTCGAGCCTGACCCCCTCATCCAGGGCATGATCGACCAGGTTACCGAAACCCAGGTGTATACCTACGACCGCCAGCTGGCCGGCGAGCTGCCCGTGTGGGTGGATGGCGACTGGTACACCATATTGACCAGGTATACCTACAGCGGCGTGCCCATCCAGAAAGCCACCCACTTCGTGGGCCAGCACATGCAGGCTTTGGGTTTGGACGTTGATTTCCACGTGTGGGACAACGACACCAACCCGAATGTGATCGGCGAGATCTCGGGGCTGGTTAATCCTGATGACATCTTCATCATCGGCGGCCACCTGGATGCCGTCCAGGGCGCCCCCGGGGCCGACGATAACGCCAGCGGCAGCGTGGCCACCATGCTGGCGGCCGATATCTTCTCGCAGTACCAGTGGGGCTGCACCATGCGCTTTGCCTTCTGGACCGGTGAGGAGCAGGGCCTGCTGGGCAGCGCTGATTATGCCGAATACGTGCACAGCCTGGGCGAAAATATCGTTGGCTACCTGAACCTGGACATGATCGCCTGGAATACCATCGGCAGTGAGCCAGATATTGACCTTATTTATAATCAAAATATGCCATCCACGCTTGAACTTGCTAACCTTTATGCGGATGTTGTGGAGGCCTATAATATACCTCTTGTGCCTGAGATCCTCACCTCTTTAGGCGGTGGCAGTGATCACAGCTCATTTTGGGATCAGGGATACACATCCATACTGGCTATTGAAGACCAGGGTGATTTCAACCCCTATTACCACAGCCCCCAGGATACCCCGGCCCACACCGACCCAATCTACTTCACCAATTTCGTCAAGGCTTCCATCGCCACTACCGCTCACATGAGCGGCTGCCTGATCCCCACCGGTACCGGTGCCCTGGACGGGCACGTGACTGCCGCGGATGGCGGGGCACCCATCGAGGGCGCCAAGGTGGTAGCCAGTGATGGCCAGGGTCACAACTATCCTGCCAACACTGATGACACCGGTTATTACACCCGCACCCTGATAGCCGGCACCTATGACCTCACCGCATCGGCCTACAGCTATCTGCCTGCTACCATCAGCGGGGTGATCATTACCACCGATACGGTCACCACCCAGGATTTCTCCCTGCTCTCTGCCCCAACTTACCTCGTCACTGGCACAATTTCTGAGAGCGGTACCGGCCTGCCGCTGCTGGCGGAGGTCAAATTTGACTTCTCGCCCGTCACGGTATGGTCGGATCCCGCCACTGGCCTCTACCAGGCTGAACTGCCCGCGGGGAATTACACCATGCAAGTGCGATCGGATCTGCACCGCCCTCAGCAACGGGATATCGTCGTCGACCAAAACCAGGTCCAGGATTTTTCCCTCGAACCCCTACCCTGCATCTTGCTGGTGGATGACGATAAAGACAGCCCTGACGTTCAAAGCTATTACACTTCAGCATTGGATGGCCTGGGTGTGGATTACGATGTTTGGGATACCAGCGGCGGTGACCCAACATTGGACGATATTGCCGGCTATCGAAAATTACTTTGGTTTACCGGGGAGGATTGGAGCGATACCTTGAATGCAGGCAACGAAACGATGGTGGCGGCCTACCTGGATTCGGGAGGTAACTTCTTCCTGTCAAGCCAGGATTACCTGTTCGACATGGGACTGACCTCCTTCGGACAGAATTACCTGCATATCAACAATTTCAATAATGATGTCAACCAGACCACCGTAACCGGTCAGAACGTATTCGATGACCTGGGTCCATACAACCTTAGCTATCCATTCTACAACTATTCCGATATAGTCAACCCTGATGCTCACGCACTAGTGGCGTTTTCTGGTAACCAGGGAAATGCCGCCATCAGCTATGATGGGGATAATTTCAACACCGCCTTCTTCGGATATCCTTTCGAGGCAATCTCCCAGCTGGCCGACCGGGAAGCAGTGATGAACCGCCTTCTCGATTTCTTCGGCGAATGCCAGCCGAGCTACGGTTGGCTGGACGGCCACGTTACCGATGCGCAAACAGGCGACCCACTTCAAGGCGCCCTGGTGACAGCCACACCAGGCCTGGCGGGCGTCTCAGCCATCACCGACCCATCCGGGTATTACACCATGACCCTGCCCGTAGGTGACTATTCGGTCACTGCCTCTATGGATGGATATCTCCCCCAATCACAGCCTGCACCGGTGGTCAAGGATGAAATCACCACTCGTGACTTTGCCCTGGAGATCGCCTGCGAGCCGGTGAGCGATGTCGACTTCACCTGGCAGCCTCTCGAGCCGTTCAGTGGAGAGGTGATCACCTTCACCGCCACTGCCAGCGGCAGCCTGCCGATCGATTTCCAATGGGACTTTGGTGACACCTATACCGACACCGGTGAAACGGTGACCCATATCTACCCTGCAGGCAGCCACATGGTGTCGTTGACGGCCTCCAATGGCTGCGGTGCAGGAAATGCCAGTCACGACGTGCTTGTGTTGCCAGTGCTCCAAGAACTATACCTGCCTCTGGTACGCAGGTAATTATTCAAATATCTCCCCTCTCATTCGGTGAAATCAGTGTTTTGAGAGGGGAATATTTTATATCTTATATGTTAATTAATATATATAGTAGTCGTCGTAGGGGCTGTGGAAAAGTTGAAAAAGTAGTATATTGTCGGCCTTTACCCCACCCGTTGGGGAAAGCTTTAACTAGTTGGCTATATATGGTGGTTTATGATAGTAAATCTTTCCCCACCCCGCGTGGGTAATTTCTGTGGATAAATCCATCCTCGTGTATCCCATTATTGGTGGTTACACCTGCGGGAAGTGCGTATCCATTCCCCCAATATCTGGGGGCTAAAAGGATATAAGATATTTTGAGATATGCCGAGTTTTCCACAATTTGGGGCACTTATCCACAATATTTATTGAGTTATCCACAGGTTTTTGAGCATCCCATCCCATGCACTCCACTATTCTGCCTGGTAGGATGATGGCTGATACAAGGCTTAGGGAAAGTGGATCGAAATTCCTTTGATACCGTTGGCTAATGCATCCCCAATCCCCTTGATCACACTGCAGCCTGACAGTGATAGTACCAGGAATAATCCAAGGCTCACCCGTTTGATCAGCTTTTTAAACATATGGCCTCCTTTTTGGGTATGTGACTATCATACCCGATTCTAAATCGAACGGGGATAGGCGTTGACAAACTGGTTGGGTTAGATTATTATCTAATTAGATATACGTCTAATCTCATTCAGGTGACTCGCTCGAGCTTATGAAACAATCTGCTCTTTTCAAGGCCCAATATGGCAGTTAAGCCTCAACCCCGCATACAATGGGATTGGGGCAGCGCTTACGACTTGTTCGCCAGCCTGCACGTGCTGCATCACTCTGACAGGTTTGGCTTGCGCGGCTCATGGGCTGCTGGCGTGCGCTCGCGCCTGATGGTTGCTCAGCGCACCGTGCTGGAAGATGCCCAGAAGCTGTTCTTCACCAGTCCCATCGCCTGGGTCGCCAGCCTGCCAGAACCCAAGGATGCTGCCACCGTGTTGTGGGCTTTACAGCAGATCCCGCCGGCAGAGCGGTTACCAGCCCTGGCAGCTCACCGCGATGTTCCTGCCCAGCTGCTTGAAAGGCTTAAAAATGTGTCCACGCGAGAAGCCTGGAATCAAGATGACCTGAATGCATTGCAATCCTATGCTCAGGCGAATGAAAGCCCGCTTTCCTCCGACGACCTGGTCAAACAGCTTACCTGGTGGGCGCACACGGCTGAATTTGGTGAAAGTTACCTGTCTGCCTTGCAGGCATACGTAGCGGTGTTCTTCGCCGAAGAAGAGCGGCGCATCACCCCTCACCTGCAAGCGGCCCTTACCCAGGCGCAGGCCATGGCCTCCCGGCTGGATTTTTCGCACCTGATGGTAGAGCTCTCTCAGGGAGTGAAGATTGCTGCCCTTGAAGAAGCTGATGCGGTCACCTTTGCGCCATCTTATTGGTCCTCACCCCTGGTGATGTACGACAGTATTATAGAAAAGAGTTGGGTGGTATTGTTTGGCGCGCGGCCATCAGAAGTGGGGCTGGTACCGGGTGGGGTGGTTCCAGATGCCATGCTGCGGGCGCTCAAGGCTCTATCCGATCCAACTCGTTTATTGATCCTGCATTACCTGGCTGATAGGCCTCAAACACCATCCCATCTGGCCCGCAGGCTGCGCTTGCGCCCTCCCACCGTCATCCACCACCTGAACACATTGCGCTTGGCCGGCCTGGTGTATATCTCCCTCGAAGAAGGAGAGGAAAAGTGCTACACCATCCGGGAATCAACCATTGGGGACACTTACACGGCATTGCGTAAATTTTTATCGATTGGCGGCGAGGAATAAAGTATGCTGGCCGGTCTCTACCGCAATATTAAAGATTATGGCGATCACCTGATGGCCTTTCGCCCCAATGCGCGCCTTTATTTGCTGTATGCCATTGTGGCCGGCATAGCCATCGGTGTGTTCCGCTTGCTGTTTAATTTTTACGTGCTCAGCCTGGGCTTTGACGAGAAATTGCTGGGCAATCTGGTTACCACTGGAAGCATGACCGCATTGATTGTGGCCTTGCCGATGGGCTACCTGGCAGATTTCCTGGGGCGAAAAAGGTCCCTGCTCATCGCGGCAACCTTTGTGTGCTTATCCATCGCCATGATGGTGCTTTGGCCTGTTTCGCCGGTACTGTATGCCATGAATGTCCTCTCCGGTGCGGCACAAAGCCTGGCGGGCATGACCATGAGCCCTTTTCTGATGGAAAACAGCGGCGAGCACGAGCGCACCTACCTGTTCAGCTTCAGCATGGGCATTCAGATGGTTTCAGCATCGGTGGGCAACTGGATTGGTGGTTACCTGCCAACCTGGGTGGGAAACGTGCGCGACGTCAGTGCGCTTAGCAGCCAGGCCTACGGAGGCTCGATTCTTTTGGTAGCCGTCACCTTGGCAATGGGGATTATCCCTCTGGTACTTATCAAAATGCCACGCCGTGAACATTCAGAGCGCACTCTCTTTGCTCCTTTCGCCTATGCCGCGCAAAATCCAAAGAAACTCACCAAGCTCATACTGCCCATGCTCATCACCTCCATCGGCGCTGGCCTGATTATGCCGTTTATGAATGTATTCTTCCGCCAGCAATATAACCAGTCAGACCAGGTGATCGGGGTCCTGTTTGCCTGGGGCTCGCTGGCCATGGGCCTGGGCTTGCTGATCGCCCCACCTCTGGCCGACCGCTTGGGCAAGATCCAGCTGGTGGTCATCACACAGGGGCTTTCAATCCCATTCCTGATCCTGCTGGGTTTCTCACCTGTATTCTGGGCCAGCACGGCAGCTTATTACATCCGTGTGGCCTTGATGAATATGAGCAGCCCGGTGTATGAGACTTTCGTAATGGAGCGGGTGGAACCTTCCCACAGGGCAATGGTTGCCAGCCTGGAGAACATGGCTTGGAATTTCGGTTGGGCACTCAGCCCAACGGTAAGTGGCATTCTGCAGGTGCGTTATGGCTTTGGACCTCCCTTCATGGGCACCATTTTCCTGTATACCATCTCGGTGTTCCTGTATTGGTTCTTCTGGTGGCGCAGGCAGGAAGCCAGAGAGCCGGTGGCCTTTAAAACCGCCACCTAGCCAGCTCCGTCGAATCCAGGTGCAGTAATAAACAGCTGATATAGAATATCATTCAGTTTCCCTCTGCTGTTTTGTGCTGGCAAAATAAAGTTAGTTTCCACTCAACAGTAACTTTCCTGGTTGTTTTGCATCCAAAGCAAAATATAGGTAAAGAAAACAGTTTTAATGTTAAGGAGAGATTATCAATGGAAATGATGGTAGATTTTCCGGGCGGCGATCGTGTTGACGCCCATTTTGGCCCTTACACCGTGATGACGGATCAACCCAATGGCAATGGTTTACCAGCCAGTGCGCCCACGCCGTTTTCATTGTTCCTGGCATCCATCGCCACTTGTGCTGGGATCTATGTGCTCGGTTTTTGCAAGCAACGCAACCTGCCTGCAGAGGGGATAAAAATCATGCAGCGCGATCACCGCAACCCGTTTACAGGGATGATCGAGAACGTGGAACTGGTGATACAAACTCCGTCCGATTTCCCCGAGAAGTACCTGCCCTCGCTGGTACGTTCGGCAGAGTTATGTGCGGTGAAAAAGCATCTTGAAAAACCGCCTGCCTTTAAAGTGGTGACACAATCCATGTCTGAGGTTACTGTCTCGTAGGCAATAGATTTTTGCAGAACAAACCCACCCTCTTGCTGATTATTGGGTGGGTTTTTTGTTGTATATGGTGCCGAAGGTGGGAATCGAACCCACATTCCTTTCGGAACACGATTTTGAGTCGTGCGCGTCTGCCTATTCCGCCACTTCGGCTGGCTGGTGAGGCAAATTATACCTGAAAGTGCCCTGAAAAGTTCCCGGAAAAGTAAATAAATCACGTTCCCATATCGCCTTACGGTGCAAAGGCGATGTATAATCACACACGCAAAACATTACCTCGGCCGTTTTACTGTGCCTGGACTGGGAGATTCATCATGAAGCTTGGCATAATCGGACTACCTCAATCGGGCAAGACCACCATTTTCAATGCCCTCTCCCGTGGGCACCAGCCTGTCTCCACCAGCGGGGGTCGCTTTGATGTGCATACCGGGGTGGTGGATGTGCCCGACGAGCGTGTGGACCGCCTATCTGAGCTGTTCAAGCCTAAAAAAACCATCTACGCCAAGGTGACATATGCGGATATTGCCGGTCTGGAAGGCAGCCAGAGCGCCATTTCAGGACAGCTGCTCAATTTGCTCACCCAGATGGACGGCTTGTTGCACGTCGTGCGTTGTTTTGAGGACCCCAGTGTTCCACACCCCTCCGGAAGCGTGAACCCTCTACGTGACATCGCCACCATGGACGCCGAGTTACTGCTTAACGACATGATTGCCGTAGAGCGCAAGCTGGAGCGATTGGCCGATGAGCGCAGGAAGGGCGGGGGGCGTGAGAAATCCGTGATCGAGCGTGAAGTGGTGCTTTTCGAGCGGTTTAAAGACAGCCTATCGCGCGAAGTCCCGCTGCGTGAGGTCGAGCTGACCTCAGAGGAGGAAAAAACGCTCTCCGGCTTTGGCTTCCTCACCCGCAAACCCATGCTGGTGTTGTTGAACCTTTCCGAGGGGCAAGAGCTGCCTCCCGTGGAATATAATCACCCGCACTGTGACCTGGTGGCCCTGCAGGGCAAGCTGGAGATGGAAATCGTCCAGCTCGATCCAGCTGATGCCGCAGATTTCATGGCGGAATATGGCATCACCGAGCAGGGATTAGCCCGGGTGATTCGGGTATCGTATGTTTTGTTGGGCCTGATCTCGTTTTTCACCGTGGGCGCCGATGAGGTGCGCGCCTGGACCCTGCCGCGTGGCTCTTCAGCTTATGCCGCCGCCGGCGAAATCCACACCGACCTGCAAAAAGGCTTCATCCGCGCCGAGGTGATCCCTTATGGCGAGCTGCTTGCCCTCGGAGGCCTCAAAGAAGCCAACGCCAAAGGCCGCCTGCGCCTTGAGGGCAAGGATTACACCGTACAAGATGGCGAGATCGTGCACATCCGGTTTAATGTTTAGCTGCGGGGAACCAGGCAGCATGTGAACAACATTCGATAGAGATATTAAAAATTTAGATATAACGGAGACCATCATGACCTATACACAATCCCCATGGAGTTTGTCAGACCTTTTTCCAGCCTATGACAGCCCCGAGATGAAAGCCGGCTTTGATGAGCTGGATGTGAAGGTTGTCGAGTTCGAAGCCTTGCGACCGCGCCTTGCTCCAAACCTCGCCGAGGACACCTTTATGAATCTGATCACCCGGCTGGAGGCAATATCCCGCCTGGAGCGACGCATCTATGACTTCGCCTCGCTCAGCTTTGAAGCCGACACCCAGGACCAGGCCATCCAGGCCTTCAAGTCAGACGTTGAAAACCGCATCTCGCTCATTGAAAACCGCCTCTTGTTTTTTAACCTGTGGTGGAAAGACCTGGACGGTAGTACTGCCGAACGCTTAATGGCCGGCTCGGGTGATTATCGCTACTGGCTGGAAGAGATGCGCCACTTCAAGCCCCACACCCTCACCGAACCCGAGGAGAAAATCATCAACATCAAGGATGTCACTGGCGGGCGAGCCATCCTCAACCTGTATAGCACCCTTACCAACCGCTATGTCTTTCACCTGGAGGTGGATGGGGAGCTCAAAGAGCTCACCCGGGGAGAATTGATGGTGTACGCCCGCAGTCACGACCCGCAACTGCGCGCTGCCGCCTACCAGGAGCTCTACCGGGTGTATGGGATGGATGGCATCATCCTTGGACAGATGTACCAGACCCTGGTTCGGGATTGGCACAACGAAAACGTCGACCTGCGCCATTTCACCAGTCCCTTGGCTGTGCGCAACCTGGCCAACGACATCCCAGATGACGTTGTCGACACCCTGTTGGAGGTCTGCCGGGCCAATAGCTCCGTCTTCCAGCGCTTCTTCCGGCTAAAAGCGCGCTGGCTGGGCGTGGAGCACCTGCGTCGCTATGACATTTACGCACCGGTGGTGAAAACGGAGAGAAAATACACCTTCGAGCAGGCCGCCAGCATGATATTCGATGCCTTCCATAGCTTTGAACCCCGTATAGAACAATTGGCACGCCGGGTGCTAGAGCAAGATCACCTGGATAGCCAGGTCCGGCGTGGAAAATCAAGCGGTGCTTTCTGCGCTACTGTAGCTCCTAATATCACGCCTTGGGTACTGGTGAGTTACCAGGGCAGGCCGGATGACGTGGCTACCCTAGCTCATGAGCTGGGTCACGCCATCCACTCGCAATTGGCTGCTGAGCACAACCTGTTTACCTTCCATTCCTCGCTGCCGCTGGCTGAAACAGCTTCCACCTTTGGAGAGATGATGCTGGTGGATCACCTGCTAGAAACGGACCAGGATGCCACAGTTCGCCAGTCGCTCCTCTTCCGCCAGGTGGATGATGCCTACGCCACTGTCATGAGGCAGGCCTACTTTGCCATCTTTGAGCGCCAGGCGCACGATATGGTTCAGCATGGGGCCACCGTGGATGAGCTTTCGGCTGCATACCTCGAAAACTTGCGCCAGCAGTTTGGTGATGCAGTGGAGGTCAGCGATGAGTTCCGCTGGGAATGGGTATCCATCCCCCACATCTTCAATACCCCGTTTTATGTGTACGCCTATACCTTCGGGCAGCTGCTGGTTCTGTCTTTATACCAGCAATATAAAGTTGAAGGGGATGCCTTCAAGCCTCGTTACCTCAACCTGCTTTCAGCGGGTGGCTCAAAGCCGCCTGAGAAAATCCTATCTGATGCCGGCATCGATATGCACAGCGCCGCCTTCTGGCAGGGCGGATTCGATGTGATTAAGCGGCTGGTCGAGCAGCTGGAAAAACTCCCCATCGTGAGGTAAAAACAGGGATTTGGAGCGCAGTAGAAACCCTCCAAATCCCTGTTTGGTTTATTGCTGAGCAAGCCAAGTTTAATCTTCTTCGGTGGGTTCCTCTGCCTCCACGGAAGGTAGTTCCTCCGCCTTGCGGTCTAGCATTTGCATCTGCGTGGCTACCACTTTAGTGACGTAACGAGTTTCGCCCTCATGCTCATATCGATCTGTGCGCAGTTGGCCCTCCAAAAAAACCAGTCGGCCTTTATGCAGATATTTCTTGCATATCTCACCCAGGCGACCCCATGCCTCAACTTTGAACCAATCGGTCCCTTCCTTATCTTCTCCGCTGCTGGTTTTCCAGCGGTGGCTGACCGCCAGGCTGAAGCTGCATACTTGCTTGCCGCTTGGTGTGAAGCGCACTTCGGGGTCCTTTCCGAGGTTGCCGATTAATTGGATGCGATTAAGAGATGGCATTCTACCTCCAAAGAGTCGATTGATGACCTTACCTCTCAGGTTGAGGGGCTACGATGATTTGCTTAGTAATTAATCAATCTGGGCAGCTTTTTCGCTTGCTCGATCCAATTTGCAATCTGTGATTCTGCCGGCAGCTTGCGCACCAGCTTTTTCTCCTGGTTCACCTCGATAATTTTCTGTGCCAAATTGGCTGCCTTACGCTGTGCCAGCTCGGGTACGGTGTCCACTCCGGCAGCCTCCAGCAGGTCGGAATATTCAGACCCTACACCCTTGATGCGGTAGAGATCAACATGGTTGACCCATTCGAGGATCAATGAATCCCCAATGCCTGTTTTTTCTGCCAGCTCTTTGCGCTCCTTGGGGGTCGCCCCAGCTTTTAGCAGGGCATCGGTCGTGTTTATTCCCGCCCTGATGAGCTTGTCAGCATATTTGACACCGATTCCTTCCACATCAACAATTTTAGCCATCGCCTTCTCCTTTTTTTGGGTTATTTTTTCTTTCCGCCTAACAGGCCTCCCAGGCTTGAGGTAAGGTCTCCGGGGAGCTTTCCGCCCTCTAGCAAATTATCCAGCTGGCCTGCAATCGTTGGCGGTAGTTTTTGCTTGAGGAATTTGACCACCGTGTCAACCGCAACCTTGGCTTTATCTTGTGGCAACCCAGTCTTTTGAGATACCAATTTTATTAATTCTTCCATTTATTCACTTCTCCTTTATTCCACCCATATAAATTCAAGTTAAGTGGTTGTTGCTATAATTATAATCTCGATTGCGAATAAAACACGCCTAAAGGGAGTGATTTCTGTTGGGTATTTATTGAGCTTATCATTATTCCGCGTCGGCTCACTCCCATTCGATGGTTGCGGGTGGTTTGCTGGTGATATCGTAGACTACCCGGTTGACGCCGTCGACTTCATTGACAATCCGGTTGGCCACGCCGGCCAGCAGGTCATAGGGCAGGCGTGCCCAATCTGCGGTCATGAAATCATCCGTGGTCACTGCTCGCAATGCGATGGTCTCCTGGTAGGTGCGGCTGTCTCCCATGACACCCACCGAGCGCACTGGCAGAAGCACGGCAAACGCCTGGGCGGTGCCTTCCTCCTCGATCATACGCAGGTATCCGGCAGCCTCCAGCTCGGAGGTGAATATATAATCTGCCTGGCGCAAGCGTAGAATGCGTTCGGAAGTCACCTCTCCCAGGCAGCGTACCGCCAGGCCTGGCCCTGGGAAAGGCTGCCTCCAGACCAATTCGTGCGGCAGGCCCAGCGTCTCCCCCACCTGGCGCACCTCATCCTTGAACAGGTAACGCAGCGGTTCCACCAGCTCAAAACCTATTTGTTCGGGCAAGCCGCCCACGTTATGGTGGCTCTTGATCCGCGCCGCCTGTGAGCGGTCAGGGCCGCTCGACTCGACCACATCCGGGTAGATGGTACCTTGCACCAGGTAGCGCGGTGCCCCCAGCTGCCAGGCTTGCTCTTCAAAAATGCGGATGAATTTTTCACCGATGATGCCCCTTTTTTGTTCCGGGTCAGTCACTCCCTGCAGGGCGTGGAGAAATTCATCTGCAGCATCCACCGCCACCAGCTCCACACCCAGCGTATCGTGAAAAACTTTCACCACCCTGGCGGCTTCTCCCAGTCGCAATAACCCATTATCCACGAAAACCGCCACGAGCTGTTCCCCAACTGCATGGTGCACCAGGCTAGCTGCCACACTCGAATCGACCCCGCCACTCACTGCCGCTAAAACCCGAGCTTCGCCCACCTGGGCTTGGATGCTGCGGGTTGCCTTCAGGATCATGGATTCGGGTGTCCACTCGGGGGCTGCCTGGCAGATCTCGCGCGCAAACCGCTGGAGTATTTCCGTTCCGCCCTGCGTATGGCGCACTTCCGGGTGGAACTGCACGCCATAATAACCTTTCTCAATATCCCCAATGGCCGCATAGGGAGAGTTGGCACTTTGCGCCAGAGTAACGAAACCATCCGGAGGGCGCTCGATCCGATCTCCGTGTGACATCCATACCTTCCGTTTGCCCTCCCCCAGCAGAGGGTTGGCCAGCACGGTATCCACCTCCGCCAGCCCGTACTCGCGCTTCGCCGATGGGCTGACGATTCCTCCCAGGGAATGGGTAAGCGCTTGCATCCCGTAACAAATACCCAGTACTGGCTTGTGACTTTCCAGCACATACGCCGGGATCAAGGGTGCCCCGGGGTCATAAACTGAAGCCGGCCCGCCGGAGAGGATAAATCCCTTCGGGTTTATTGCCAGCACTTTTTCTTCAGCTGCATTCCATGGGAATAGCTCGCAATAAACGTGAGCTTCGCGCACCCGTCGAGTGATGAGCTGGGCGTATTGAGAACCGAAATCCAGGATTGCCAGGCTGTCCATTAACCCTCATCCTGGGCAAAGATGATCTGGTCACCTTTCATGGAGACGATTTTTACCAGTGATTCGATGGGTATCCCCAGGCAGGATAACGCTTCCCGGCCTCCCTCGAACGTTTTTTCAATTAGCGTGCCGATGCCCACCACCGTTGAGCCGGCAGTTTGCGCCAGGCGTACCAGGCCCAGGATGGTTGCCCCGCTGGCCAGGAAGTCATCGATGATCAGCACCCGCTCTCCCTCGGCCAGGTATTCGGGTGAGATGATCAGCTCGATCATGCCCCCCTTGGTATGGGAGGGACTCAGGGTGAGAAATACCTGGTCGGGCATGGTGATGGGTTTGTGTTTGCGGGCGTAAACGATGGGTAGTTGCAGGTGTAAGGCAGTCAGTACAGCTGGAGCGATGCCGGATATCTCAGCGGTAAGCACCTTGGTCGCTCTGATGTCTTCGAAGCGCCGCGCCAGCTCTCGCCCGCAGGCATCCATCAGCAGCACATCCACTTGATGGTTGATGAACCCATCCACTTTGAGGATTCCATTCCCCAGGTTTTTCCCGTCCCTTGATATCCTATCTCGCAGGTCAAGCATGATTCTCTCCCGGTTGCATTAGTCTGGTCGCTGCGCTCATTTTACAACCCCTTCGTGGAAAGAACCAGAGTGAGATTGTGTTAGAATCACCGGATATGGTTCCCCAGGGCAGTATGATACAGCTTTACCTTGCCAGTAACTCCCCCAGGCGCAGGGAGTTGCTTTCCATGGCCGGGTTCGGGTTTGAGCCCCTTGCCGTACAAGTGGATGAAACCCCTCTTCAGGGTGAGCAGGGTGTGGATTATGTAAAGCGCATCGCCGGCCACAAGGCGCTGGCTGCCAGCAAGCTGCCGGGGATTGAGGGTGTCGTTATTTCCGCTGATACCGCAGTCGTCGGGTTTGGCAGGGAGGGTGCGCTCGAGATATTCGGCAAGCCAAAAGACAGCGCTGAAGCAGTTCAGATGCTTCAACGCTTGCGCGGGCGAACCCACCAGGTGCTCACTGCCATTAATACATTTATTACCCGGGATGGCACCAGCTGGCTTGATTTGTGTACCACCCAGGTACCCATGCGTGATTACTCTGATGCCGAAATCGATGCCTATGTTGCCAGCGGTGACCCCATGGACAAGGCTGGTGCCTATGCCATACAGCACACCGGCTTCCACCCGGTGAAGCACCTGCAGGGTTGTTATGCCAACGTGATGGGCCTGCCGATATGCCACCTCACCCGTCGTTTGAGCCGGTTTGGTATCTCCTCCCGGGTGGATGTGCCTCAGGCCTGCCAGGCTGCTCTTGGGTATAATTGTCCTGTTTATTCGGATATTTTAAAGTCATAGCCCAAACCCCTTCCATTTCTGTCCTTGACAAGCTTATGATGAAAAGTAGACTCCTGATCACTATTGTTACCGCATTCATCCTGTTTGGTTGCAGCCGGGTGGAGACGGAAACCGTTTTACCAACCTTCACGACCTTGCCCTCACCTTCCCTTCCGGGCCCTCAGGTTGAAACCACCAGCGTTCCTGACCCAAGCGTGGCAGCCAAAACCTATCTCGATCATTGGAAAGCTGAGGAATACCCTGCCATGTATGCCATGCTTACCCGGGTCAGCCAGGATGCCGTCACCGAGGCAGATTTCACTGCCCGCTACCAGGGTGTGGCAAACGAAGCTGCCCTGAGCAGTTGGGATTATGATATCTTGTCTTCCATGAAAAATCCACAGAGCGGACAGGTGGGCTATAAGGTCACCTTGCACAGCATCCTGGTGGGGGATATCGAGGGCGACACGACGATGAACTTGAACCTGGAGAATGGTGAGTGGCGCATCCAGTGGGATGATTCGCTGATCCTGCCCGAGCTGCGTGGTGGCAATCACCTGTACATGGAGTATCATATTCCTTCGCGTGGTAATATCTATTCCAGTGATGGCCATGCCCTGGTGGCCCAGGCCGATGCAGTCGCTATCGGGCTGGATACTTCAGCGGTCGACCCCGACCAGGAAGATGCCTTGCTGGCAGAAATTTATCGCCTCACCGGCGTCCATCCGGATACCTTGTCGGGGATGATCGAAGCCTGGCGGCAGTACGGCTATTATCTGCCGGTGGCAGATATCTCTGTGGATGCCCTGGCACCTCGCGAGGCTGTGCTGGCAAGCTATTCGGGAGTTATCCTTCAGCCCTTCCGCACCCGCTATTATTTCGACGATGGTATTGCCTCACATGTGCTGGGCTACATGAGCCTGATCCAGCCAGACGAGGTTGATAAGTATAAGCGCCTGGGTTACAAGGTGGATGAGCGCGTGGGGCGTGATGGCCTGGAGTATTACGCTGAAGATGTGCTGGCTGGCGTGCGCGGCGGTGCCTTATATGTGGTTGATTCCAGCAATAATGTGGTCACACAGCTGGCCTCCAGGGATGCTCAACCCGCCCAGGCGGTGTACACCACCCTCGATTATGACCTACAGCTGGGCTTGCAGCGCAGCCACGCCCTCAGTGATGGCATGCAGGGAGCCATCGTGGTGCTGGAGCGCGACACGGGCCGCGTCCTGGCCATGCTTTCCTCCCCTGAGTTTAACCCCAACCTGTTCGAGCCCGCCAATTACAACTACAGCTACATGATCAATGATCTGTATAACCCCGACACCACCCCCTTGCTCAACCGGGCCACCCAGGGGCAATACCCGCTTGGCTCGGTCTTTAAGATCGTGACCATGTCGGCCGCCTTGCAGAGCGGGTTGTATACCCAGGAGAGCGAATACAACTGCGGCTACTTTTTCACCGAGCTGGAGGGCATGCAGCCTCATGATTGGACATATGACCATTACCTTAAGGATGGTAAGACCCAGGCCAGTGGCTTGCTCACCCTGCCGCAGGGCTTGATGCGCTCCTGCAACCCCTGGTTCTGGCACATCGGCCTGGATTTCTTCCAGCGTGGGATGCTCACCACCATCTCAGATATGGCACGGGGCTTCGGTTTGGGCTCCCCCACCGGCATTGAGATCGATGACGCTGCCGGGAATATCCCCGATCCAACCAGCGCGGTAGACGCAGTTAACTTGGCCATTGCCCAGGGTAATACCCTGATCACCCCCCTCCAGGTGGCTGATTTTATTGCCGCTGTGGGCAATGGAGGTACGTTATATAAACCCAGCGTGATTGACAGTATTGTCCCCGTGGAAGGCGATCCAACTTATGTATTTACCCCCACTGTGCGGGGAACCTTGCCTGTTTCGGCGGAAAACCTGTCCATTATCCAGGATGCCATGGTCAGCGTGGTGATGAACCCGCGCGGCACAGCTTACCGCACCAGTGCCTATGGCTTGAACAGCTTCGTCAATAATACCGGCATCCCTGTGGCCGCCAAGACAGGCACCGCAGAATCGGGCTATGTTGACCCGCACGCCTGGTTTGCCGGCTACACCTTTGCCGGCCTGGAAAACCGGCCGGATATTGCCGTGGCTGTTCTGGTGGAAAATGGCGGTGAAGGATCAGATGTAGCAGCCCCCATCTTCAGGCGGGTGCTCGAAATTTATTTCCTTGGCAGCCCCCAGATGCGCTACCCGTGGGAAGCCCAAATCGGTATGGTGGCCACCCCAACCCCTGAGTCCACTGAGACTGCCACCCCCGAAGCCTCTGAAACCCCATCCCCATAGCATCATCCGGAGCTTACGCGCCTGAATCACGGTTCGCGTACCTCCGAAATGCCGGCACCAACCCTGTTTGGCAGGCTTTATTTTGGCAGGGATATCACAAATTGGTAATAAGACAAATTTGGGATGAATAGGACGAATGTAAACTACACCTGGTGACAATTGACAGGTTTTATTTTATAGAAAGATGTATAATCTTATTCGTAACATGCTTTGTAATGGTTTTGTCTTCCCTATTGGTTTTGATACCCACAGGGTTCAGGTTTTCCCGTGTGGATTTTCGTCTTAAACGGTTATCAAATTTGAACCATTCACCATATTAATGAGTATTATTAAGAAGGACATTCGTATGCTGACTGCCCTCGAGGTGAAGAAATCAAATCCAGACACCCGGCTGATCATTAATTTGCAAAACGGCAGCCTTGATGCACTTGGTGGGCTCTATGACCGCCACCGCGGTTTGGTTTTCAGGACTGCCCTGGCAATTACCGGGGATGCTGATGCAGCAGCGGATTTATTGCAGGAGGTTTTTTTGCGCCTGCATCGTTTCGCCAGCCGTATTGATTCAGACCGCCCACTGGAACCGTGGTTGTATCGAATGACGACCAACCTTTCATACACCTGGGTTAAGCGACACAACCGCTTGTTGCGCCCCCTTGAGGATGTCGCTGATTGGATCACCGGTAACCGCCGGGATATCCCCGCAGTACGCACTGAGATGAACGAATCCTGGCGGCAAGTGCAACAAGCCATGTCTTCATTACCTTTGTCGCATCGAGGCGTGGTTGTTCTTTATTACATTGACGAACTTCCCATCCAGGAGATTGCCGAGATACTGGATATTCCGGTAGGCACCGTGAAGTCTCGTTTGCATTACAGCCGCCAGGCTTTGCGGAAATCGTTGGATGTATTGCAGAACAAGAGCCTTCCAGAAATGAGTTACGAGTTCACATAGGTAAAATAATGAGCACGCATACAGACCATTTTATCGGTAATATCCTCAAAAATTGGGTGGCCAGCCAAAAGCCACCTGTAAATGGCCGGGCCCAGCTTTTAGAGAAAGCGGAAGGAATTAAGCGCTCTCGCTATGACTTTTGTGCGCTGATTCCCCGGCTTCAATTTAACGACTATCCTATTCAAAGTACCAATGAGGGTTTACAACTCCAGAGTTCCTGGTTCTTCGCCCAATCCATTCACGTGAGTGTTCAGTCTCACGTGAAATCGTATGCACTTTAACAATTTACTGATCGTGATCCTTTTGTTGGGCTTGGTAGCTTGCAGCCAGGCACCGGCATCCACTTTGCCAGCTGTACTAACCTCACCTGTCGCTGCCACCAGTCAGCCGACCAGGACCGTGTCTGAGCCTGCTCTCACGGCGACCCTTTTGCCAGAAACCTCACGGTTGCTGACCATTTGCCTGGGTCGTGAGCCGACATCCTTGTTTTATTACGACGCTACCTCCACCTCCGCACGCGATATCCTGGCGGCAATTTATGATGGCCCCATCGATATCCGCGATTACACTGCTTACCCGGTCATCCTGGATAAGCTGCCGTCATTAGCAGATGGCGACGCCAGGCTGGAAGCGGTGCAGGTGAACCCTGGTGACCTGGTTGTGAATACCTCAGGGAACGCGGTGAACCTGGAAGCCGGTGTGGACTATCGCCCCTCGGGTTGCTCTGAAATGTCATGCGCGCAGCAGTATGACGGCGACCAGCCCGCTCAAATGGATCGATTGGTTTTGGATTTCAAGCTCTTGCCTGGCATCCAGTGGTCCGATGGCACCCCTCTCACGGCTGCCGATTCGGTCTACTCGTATGAGCTGGCTCGCAGCCTCTACCCATCGGCCGAGCCGGACCTCATCCTGCGTACGCAATCCTACAAGGCCCTGGATGAAAGCTCGGTCGAGTGGGTCGGCTTGCCCGGTTATCAGGACGGAGCTTATACCAATAAATTTTTTACACCTCTCCCACAGCATGTCTGGCAGACTTTATCTGTGGAAGAACTACGAACAAATGAGCTTTCAACACGCCAGCCCCTTGGTTGGGGCGCCTATATTATCGATGAATGGATCGCAGGTGACCATATCTCGATGCATAAAAACCCGCTTTATTTTCGGGCAGGAGAGAATTTGCCTCACTTCGATTACCTGGTTTTCCGGTTTGTGGACAATTCAGGCGAAGCCCTGGATGCCCTCCAGGCTGGTGAATGTGATTTAATAGACCAGACCGCCATGCTTGACCCGCAAACCCCCCGCTTATCGCAAATCATGGCTGCCGGCCAGGCATCCACCTTTTACCAGGACGATGCTGGCTGGGAGCAGCTCATCTTCGGCATCCAGCCGCTGGATAGCCAGCGCCCGGCTTTCTTTGCTGATAAGACCATTCGCCAGGCAGTGGCCATGTGCATCGATCGAACCGCATTGGTAGAAGGCCAGTCGCAGGGTGAACAGCTCTCCCTGGATTCGTACACCTCGCCAGCCAATCCACTTCATAATCCCGGCAACCAGCTGCCCACCTATGACCCGCAGCAAGCCTCAGCACTGCTCGAAGCTGCCGGTTGGGTTGATACGGATGACAACCCCGCAACCCCCCGCCTCGCCCAGGGTGTCAGGGGTGTTCCGGACGAGACTCCATTTGAAGTCCAATACCTGGTCTCGTCAGATGAGAGCTCCCAGGGGGTGGCCAAATCCATCCAGGGCATGCTGGGGCAGTGTGGCATTGCTACCGATATCGTCGCCCAGCAGCCGGCCGAGTACCTGGCTCCCGGTCCCGATGGACCCGTATTCGGACGCACCTTCGACCTGGCTCAATTCGCCTGGGCGGCCTCATTGGAGCCACCTTGCAACCTGTACCTCACCAGTGAGATCCCCGGTCCCTACCCCGAATTTGCCAAAAGCTGGGGTGGGGCGAACGCCAGCGGCTATTCCAATTCAGAATTTGACCAGGCCTGTGAGAACGCACTGTTCAGCCTGCCGGAGGCACCAATTCATCAAGCCGCGCATTTCCAGGCGCAGGAGCTTTATTCAACGGAGCTTCCCTCGCTCCCCTTGTTCTCGCACTTCACTGTTGCAGTATCCCGCCCCGATTTCTGCAACTACACTTCACTTTCAGCCCTCGACAGCCCCTTGTGGAACCTCGAGGCACTCGATTATGGTGATGGCTGTTTGCAATAATACTTGACCGATTAGCTTTTTACAGGTATATTTTGTGCGCGTTTGGATAAGTATGTGGAATTCTAAATATATGAGAGGAGGTGAGTACTGGGTATTAGAAAATCTGGCATTTCAGTATCCTGTAAATAATTGTATTAACCAATCAAACCATAAGTTCGGAGGAGAAATATGACGAAGAAATTGTTTTTAGCTGTTAGCTTACTAATTACCCTTAGCATGCTTCTGGCGTCTTGTGCTCCGACAGCGACTCAGGTCGTTACCCAGATCGTGAAGGAGACAGTGCCACCAGAAATTCAAACCCAGGTTGTTAAAGAAACTCAGGTTGTCGTCCAGACTGCGGCACCACAACCTACTACCCCACCCGTAACCTCGACTCGTAAGGGTGGCTGGGTTGACCAAATGGTCTTCTCGGAGCAGCCTGATTTCTCTGCAGCAGTAAAGCAGCTCCAGGCTGATGATATTGATATCCAGTCCTTTGCTATCTCCGACGCAGAACTGTTCAGCGAAGTCAAGGCCGACCCGAATTTGTCCTACACCACGGCATTCGGTTTATTCGATGAGCTGACCTTCAACCCCTACGGCCCCACCTTCAACGACGGGAGGCTCAATCCCTTCAGCGATGCCAAGGTGCGCGAAGCCATGAACTGGATGATCGATCGCAATTACATCGTCCAGGAGATCTTTGGCGGTCTGGCCAAGGTGAAGTACACCGACCTGAACAGCGCCATGCCAGACTATGCTCGCTACGTGGATACCGTCAGGGAATTGGAAGTCAAGTATGCTTACAATCCCGATCAGGGAGACACTGTCATCACTGCTGAGATGGAAGCCATGGGTGCCACCAAGGATGCCAGCGGTAAGTGGACATTCAATGATGCCCCGGTGACCATCATCGCCATCATCCGTACGGAAGATGAGCGCAAGGAAATCGGTGATTACGTCTGCAACCAGCTGGAAACCATCGGCTTTACTACAGACCGCCAATACAAGAGGTCTGCTGAAGCCTCACCCATCTGGAACCGGTCTGACCCGGCGGAAGGCCAGTGGCATTTCTATACCGGCGGCTGGATCTCCACCGTCATCAGCCGTGATGATGGCAGTGACTATGGTTTCTTCTATACCCCCCTCGGTTCTGCATCCCCACTCTGGCAGGCTTATAAGAATGACCCTGCCTATTACAAGGGTGATGGCACTGGCGTAGCCGAAAAGCTGTGGAACAATGATTTCAAAACCCTGGATGAGCGCGCCAGCTTGTTTAAAGAGGCGCTCGTCATGGCAGGCCAGGAAGCGCAGCGTGTCTTCCTGGTTGACCAGATCAGCTTCGGGCCACAGCGCGCCGACGTGTCTGTAGCATATGACCTGGCTGGCGGCGTATCCGGTTCACAACTCTATCCCTACACGCTTCGCTTCACCGATCAGGAGGGTGGTGTGATGCGGGTTGTTATGCCAAGCATCCTAACTGAACCTTGGAACCCGGTTAATGGTACGAACTGGATCTATGACCAGTCAATTATGCGTGCCACGATGGACCGTGGGGTAATTGCCGATCCTTACACCGGCCTGTACTGGCCGCAGCGCATCGAGAGCGCAGATGTAGTGGTTGAGGAAGGCCTTCCGGTTGGCCAGACCCTTGATTGGCTGACCTTGAGCACCGCGCCTTCTATCGAAGTTCCCTCGGGTGCCTGGGTGGATTGGGATGCAGCTAATCAGAAGTTCATCACCGCAGGTGAGGCCTATACCACCACCCAAACAGCCCTCTCCAAGGTCACTGTGACCTATCCAGCTGACTTCTTCTCCACCACCTGGCACGATGGCAGCCCGCATTCGGTGGGTGATTTCATCATGGACATGATCATGACTTTCGATATAGGAAAGGCAGACAGCCCCAACTATGATGAAGCTTATGCCCCCACCGTTGACGCATTCTTATCGCACTTCAAGGGCGTGGTGATCGAGTCAACTGATCCACTGGTGATCACCACCTATGACGACCGCTGGTACCTGGACGCTGAATGGATCGTGGCTGGTGCAACCTGGTATCCAGGCGTTGGTTATACTTATGGTGGAGCCCCGTGGCAGGTCATCGCCCTTGGCAATATGGCAGATGGCAGCACCGACCCGGCCACCGCGCTGGCCTGGAGTACGGATAAAGCCGGCGCCAAGTCGGTTGAGTGGCTGAGCCTGATTGCTGGGCCGAGTTTATCGATCCTTAAAGGCTGGCTGGATCAGGCTGTCTCTGATAACTACATCCCCTACGCCCCCACCATGAGCCAGTATGTCACCGCCGATGAAGCTACAGAACGCTGGGCAAATACGGCCAATTGGTACAAAATCCAGGGTCATTTCTGGATCGGTGACGGTCCATACTACCTGGATAAGGCCTTCCCGGTTGAGAAGAGCGTCAGCCTGTTGCGTTTCCAGGATTTCCCAGATCTGGCAACCAAGTGGAATCGATTCAGCACGCCCATGATCGCAGTGGTTACCGTTGATGGTCCTGGACAGGTTGACATTGGCTCTGAAGCCATGTACGATGTGTACGTTGAATTCGAGGATCAGCCCTACCCGGCAGACGAGGTCGCTGGAGTGAAATTCCTGGTCTTCGATGCCGCGGGTGCATTAGTTACCCAGGGTGAAGGTGCCTTCGTCGAAGAAGGGCACTACTCCGTCACCATCAGCGCTGATGAGTCCGCCAAGCTTGTGGCTGGTGCGAACAAGCTTGAAGTCATTGTCACTTCCAATGCTGTGAGCATCCCAACCATCACTGACTATGAGTTTATTGCCAAGTAACAAGGATTAAGTGTTTTTTCAATGGAGGCAGGCTCCCCGCCTGCCTCCATTGGAATCTAAGGTAAAAAAATTATATTGATGAAAGTGAGTTACACACCATGAGCGAAGCTACGGTTCCTTTAGATGCACAATTGGAAGCGCAAATCAAGAGAAAAGCAACCACCAATACTCTCTCGCGCATTTTCCGCTACACGATAGTGCGCGTGATTACCCTGCTCATTACCGTGGTGATTGCGGTTTACCTGACCATCCTGATTGCCAATATGGGTGGGTATGTAGACACGATTCAACGCTCACAAATCCAGGAGCAAGTCGCCATGCAGTTTGCCATGGACCCGTCATTCAAGGCTTTGTCAGCGGATGAAAAACAAACTCTAATGGCTTCCCAGGTTTCCATCCGTGAAAAACGCTTGGGTTTGGACCAACCTTTCGTGGTGCGTAGCTTCAGGTATCTCACCGGTGCACTCACGCTTAACCTGGGGCGAGCCTTGCAGATGTCGAGTGACAGTGGTTCAAAGATGGTGAGGAATATTATCTTAGAGCGTCTGCCTCCCACGCTGGTCCTCTTCGGCACCGCGGATGTGTTCTTATTTGTCTTAACGCTTCTTATCGCGCTTTCTCTTTCCAGGAAATATGGCAGTTTCCTCGATAAGCTGTTCATTGCCCTATCCCCGACCTCGGCAGCGCCGGGGTGGTTTTATGGCATCTTCCTGATCCTGATCTTTGCCGCCGTGTTGCACTGGCTGCCGTTTAGCGGCATGGTGGACGCACCTCCCCCTGCCAATAAACTGTTGTACGCCTTGAGCCTGCTCAAGCACATGGTTTTGCCGGTGCTAGCCCTCACTATCAGCACCACCTTTATCAATGCCTATTCATGGCGCACATTTTTCCTGATTTATTCCAGCGAAGATTATGTGGATATGGCCAAGGCCAAAGGGTTAACCTCCAGGAATATTGAGCGTAGCTACATCCTCAGGCCAACCTTGCCGACTATTATCACCAGTTTTGCTTTATTGGTGATTTATGCCTGGATGGGCGCGCCCATCTTTGAAACAGTCTTCATCTGGCCAGGATTAGGACGGGCGCTTTTCATGGCTATTGGTTTATTCGATGTGCCCGTAATCGTTGGCTCAACGATTATTTTTGCATACTTATTGGTGATCACGGTCTTCCTCCTGGATATTGTTTATGCCTTGGTAGACCCCAGGGTGAAGATCGGTGGCGAAGGCAGGCCTCAATGACCTCTTTTAAAAATTCTTTAAAACAGCTGTTACGCTATCCATCAGCGATCTTGGGATTGCTGATTATTATGGCGCTGGTGATATTGGCTATTTACGCCATGGTTTCCATACCTTATAGCCGGGCGCTTGTGCTCTGGCGTGGCGGTGAGGGTATCTGGTATCAAAATCCCAGGTACGCACCACCCGCCTGGATTAATTTCTTCAGGTCTGATAAATTACCACAGACGATCACCCTGAGCAGCGCCGATGGTACCGCCTCTAAAACATTTACCCCGGGCGACACCATCGATGAGACAACCATTGATTTCACCTTTAACTATGCTTCCAATGACTACCCTCAGGATATTGCCATCTTTTTCACCTCCCAATACACTGGAAAGCAACCCTTTGTATCCCTCACCTGGACCACTCCGGATGGAAGAGATATCCGGATAGCAGATTTTGCGGTCGACGAGGCGGAAACATTCTATATCTCCCAGGATACAGCCCTCCAACGCAGGTTGGCAGGATTACTCCCTCAACAGGGGCTTTTCGTGGCTGACCCAAAAGCTGGCCTCACCGGAGCGCTACAGGGCACTTATACATTAAAAGTTGATGCGCTTTCCTTTGAAAAAGGCTCCAACCTGGATGCTGAGATGGTGCTGTATGGAAAGGTGTATGGGCTGGCCGGCACCGACAACCTGCGTCGAGACTTGATGGTAGCATTGTTGTGGGGCACCCCCATCGCCCTGGCTTTCGGTCTGCTGGCAGCGGTGGGAACCACCGTTCTCACCATGGTGATTGCCGCCTTTGGGGTATGGTTTGCAGGTTGGGTGGATAGCATCATCCAGCGCATTACTGAAGTGAACATGATCCTGCCCTTCTTGCCAATCCTGATCATGGTGGGCACCTTTTACTCACGCAGTATATGGACGCTTCTTGGGGTGACCATCCTGTTAAGTATCTTCGGATCTACGATAAAAACCTATCGTGCGGTATTTATGCAGGTAAAAGAATCTCCGTTTATCGAAGCCGCCCGGGCTTATGGTGCGGGCAATATCCGCATCATTATCTCTTATATGGTGCCGCGCATCATCCCCTTTATCATCCCTCAATTGGTAATCCTTGTGCCTACGTTTGTTTTCCTAGAAGCCAGTCTGGCAGTGTTAGGCCTGGGTGACCCCACCCTCCCCACCTGGGGCAAGATCATCTCCGATGCCCAGGGGAATGGTGCCCTGTATAAGGGATTATATTATTGGGTCTTGGAACCATCGGTATTGTTAATGGTAGCCGGGCTTGGTTTTGCTTTATTAGGTTTCTCTTTAGACCGCATCTTTAACCCCAGGTTGAGAGGTATGTAATCGAATGGCTAACACGGAATTATTACGCGTTGAAAACTTGAAGCTCTACTTCCGTACCACCCAGGGAGTGGTTCAAGCCGTGGACGGGGTAGATTTTAATCTCAGTTATAACCGCGCCGTGGTGATTGTGGGCGAATCAGGATGTGGGAAGACCTCGCTCGCCAGAGCGATTTTACGCTTGCTGCCCCGCAATGTGGATACCTATACTGGCCACATCTGGCTGGATGGCAAAGATGTAATGACCTATGATGAAGAGCAATTTAGGCAGAATGTGCGCTGGATCAAGATGTCGCTGGTGCCGCAGGCGGCCATGAACGCATTAAACCCGGTTATTCGGGTGGGCGACCAGGTTGCTGAACCGGCCATGATCCATCTGGGGGCCAAGGCAGATGAAGCCATGAATATGGCGCGCAAAATGTTCCAGAATGTAGGCATATCTGCAGATTTTCTGGTTCGCTATCCATTCGAGTTGAGTGGTGGTATGCGTCAGAGGGCTGCCATTGCCATGTCACTGGTAACATCACCAATCCTCATCATTCTGGATGAGCCGACCTCTGCTCTGGATTTGCTCACTCAAGCCAATATCATGAATGTGCTCAAGCGCATTAAACATGAATTTGAAACCAGCTACATCCTCATCACTCATGATATTGCCACTTCCAGCGAGCTGGCAGACGATGTGGCAGTGATGTACGCCGGTCAGATCGTGGAAGTGGGAGATACCCCGCGGTTCTTCCCCAATCCGCTTCATCCATACTCACGCAAGTTAATGAATAGCGTTCCCAGGCTACATGGTGATACGGAGCCCGAATTTATTATTGGTCAACCCCCCAGCTTGATCTCACCTCCCACGGGGTGCCGCTTTGCTGAGCGCTGCCCCTCGCGCTTTGAGAAATGTGTCGAGGATCCTCCCACATTCACGGTAGATGGTCGCCGGGTTAAATGTTGGTTATATGCATAAGACAGGATAGGTGAAGGCATGATGGATAGTACCCCGATCAATACAGATGTGAAAACGATGGATGCCCCTGGCAGTGGCGGCAACAATGGATCGTTGTTATCGATTACGAATTTAAAAGTTTGGTTCGAGTTGCGTCGGTTTGGCTTTGGGCATGCCGGTTATGTACGCGCCGTGGATAATGTTAATTTCGATGTGGCTCACAGCGAAGCAATCGCCGTGGTGGGAGAGAGCGGCTGCGGAAAATCTAGCCTGATGAAAACCATCCTGGGTTTATATAAACCAACCGAAGGTACCGTGGTATACGAGGGTCGAGATTTGGGTAAAATGGAACCCAAGGTTCTGAAGTGGTACCGCACCCAGGTGGGTTATGTCCAGCAGGATCCTTATGGTGCTTTGCCCCCGTTTATGAGCGTAAAAAAGATTCTATCTGAGCCACTCATTATCGGTGGCATCAAGGATAAGGACGAGATTGCGCGGCGCATCGATAAGGTGATGACAGAGGTCAAGATGACCCCGGTCTCGGACTTCTTAAACAAGTTCCCACATATGCTGAGTGGCGGGCAACAACAGCGCATGGTCATTGCCCGCGCCATGATCATGGAACCGAAATTCCTGGTGGCTGATGAGCCCGTTTCGATGCTGGATGCGTCTGTGCGGGTCGAAATCCTAAAGCTCTTGCGCGGCTTGCAAGAGACATACCACCTGTCGGTGATTTATATTACCCATGACCTTTCGACGGTGCGTTATTTTTCAGAGCGTGTCTTCGTGATGTATGCCGGCAAGATCGTTGAAAAAGCAATTATCAGCGATTTGCTGCGCAACCCGCTTCACCCATATGCCAATGCTTTACTTGCCGCCACCTCCGAACCAGACGCTAAAAATGCCACCACATTCAAAGAAGTACCCCCTGGGGAGCCTCCCAGCCTGGTTAAACCCCCGCCGGGATGTCGCTTCCACCCGCGCTGCCCAAAGATGATCGAAGGCTTGTGCAATGTGCAAGAACCACCGGAATTTACCATGGAACCAAGACACACCGTACTATGCTGGTTATACAAATGAGAACCATACGTGGTGAATATCTCATACTGATTGGCTTTGTGATGGTCCTGCTTGGGGCTATCTTGCCGTTCCTGATGGTCATGAAGATCCTGACATCTACATTTTTCCTGAACTTTTTTTCCTACACAGTCTCCGTGGCAGGCTTGTTCATGGGTATTGCAGGATGTGCTTTTTACGTGCGTTACCACAGGAATAAAAAGAAAGGGACATTCCTTTCAAGTGATGAATCGCCTGATCAGCCTCAGGATTGGTGAGGGCTAGCTGAAAGCGAACCTTTAATATTTAGCAGAGTATATACTATATATAGTATATATTTTTGAAGCCTGTTTTCATTTGGTTGTTATAGAAGGCAGGCTTCAAATTTTGATGGCTTAAACCATGATTCCATCAAATGAGCATGCATCCACGCAAAATCCTGCTTCCGATACAGTTTCCAGGACTATTAAATATATAACCTTGAGGGCAGTAGTCCTGTTCATCATGGTTGCAGTTGGGATTTTTCTCACCATTGTTATCGTAAATTATGGTGGGTACATTGACAATATCCATCAGGCGGAAATAAACGAGGCATTGAATTATGTTTCACTGGGCATGCGGGGTGCATCTCTAGAAGAAGTTGCTCAGAGAACCGAACAGCTGAGATGGGCGATGGAAGAATCCTATGGATTGCATGAGCCCTTCCTATTTCGATGTATCCGATGGTGGTACCAGACCCTGACATTTAACTGGGGAACTATATATCGCATTGGAATTCAAGCTTTCACTTCAGGTCAAACTCCGGTAACGAAGATCGTCTTGGAGCGCGTGCCCTACACTTTGCTGCTGGCAGGAAGTACCAACATTATCCTTTTCTTTGCCAGCATCCTGGTCGCCGTAAACCTTTCCAAGAAATATGGCAGTTTTACTGACCGGATGATGGTCACGCTATCACCATTATCATCGATTCCGAACTGGGTATATGGGGCCATATTAACTGTAATTTTTGCTGGACAGCTTCATCTTCTACCATTTAATGGTTTATACGATACTTTCCCACCCGCTACGAAACTTGGATACATCCCGGTTGTGCTCAGGCACATGGTTTTACCAGTAACAGCCATTTTCCTGGGCATGTTCTTCTCCATTGTATACACCTGGCGGACTTTTTTCCTGATCCACTCCGGTGAAGATTACCTGGAAATGGCAAAAGCGAAGGGCTTGCCAGAGCGGGTTATCGAGCGTCGCTATGTCCTTAAACCAACCCTGCCTTATTTAATCACCAGTTTCACCATTATGATCATCACCTTTTGGCAAGGGATTATTGTCTTAGAGGTATTTTTTGATTGGCCTGGCCTGGGTCAGCTCTTTATGACAGCGGTTACAAGCAGGCAAGTGCAGGTAACCACTGCTATCGTGGCCACTTTCGCTTTTTTGTTGGGTATTTCTATTTTCTTTTTAGATATTATCTACGTTCTGGTTGACCCCCGGATAAAAGTAAGTGGTAGCAGCCAAAGCATTAATCCGGTGAGTCTCTGGAAGGATGGGCTCACCTCACTTTCAAGGTCTTTCTTGTATTCTCTCAATCTTCGACAGCGCCTTAACAGCCTGGTTAATCGAGTTGCCGCGCCCCTCTCCATATTGGAGGGAGTAGTTATTCATACTGCCTCCCCCAATCAAATCCGCCTCACCGGGTCATCCGCCAGGATAGCTGACCGGCGCTACTGCCCACATCTAAGGTTGGATAATAATCGCCCCTTTGTCATGCAAGCTCCGGCCTCGCGCTGCCGATGTTACCTCCACAATCATCCTGAGCGAATTGCCAGTACTTTCCAGTTGCAGGTTTGCCGGACCGCCGCTCACCATGATTGCCCCAGGTTACTGCCAGCTCCCCTTGGGCAGAGTGCATCCGCTGAAACAGAATTTTCATCACGCCAGTTAATACACTCTCGTAGAAACCGTCGAACATTCCCCGCCCCATTGCGAGAATTATTACGCTATCCAAGCGCGGTGCTGGGGGTGATCATCATTCTTGCTATGATCGGGGTCTCGATTTATGCCGTTATCGCCATTCCCTACCAGCAAGCCGTTCGGGCTTGGATTCCACTAACCCCCGACAAATACTTGCTTCCAAAGAATGCCATGCCGGAATGGGTCAACTTGTTCAGGAAAGATCCTCTACCCGCAACCATCATTCAGGATAGCGCCAAAGGCGAAGCCGTCAAAGTGTTTACTCCTGAGTCTAAAGGACTGACCAGTGAGGTGATTACATACACTATCAACTATCCATATGGAGATTTTCCCAAGGATCTGTTGATCGTCTTCGATGGGCAGTACGAAAAGAAACCATTTGTCATTCTAACCTGGACGACGCCGGATGGCAGGGAATTCAATCTGGGAAATTTTTCTGTCGTATCCACGCAACGATATTTGGTCTCCGAGGATATCCCTGATAAGTATGTAATTGGTAAAGGTGTCGCCATGCCGCGCGTAATGCTCTCTGGGAAGGGAGGCGCTCCCCCAGTGCAGGTTCTTTTCAATGAACCGGACGCGGCAATGCTGACCAAAGCATTGAAGGGCACATATACGCTGCAGATTGATACCACCCTGTTCGAGCCCAATTCCAACCTGGATGCCGAGCTTATCCTTTACGGTGAGGTATATGGGATCGCAGGCACCGATGACATGCGGCGTGACTTGCTGTTGCCATTATTATGGGGAACACCCATCGCGCTTGCTTTCGGGTTTTTAGGCGCCATTGCCACCGGAGTACTCTCCATGGTTATTGCTGCAATAGGGGTGTGGTTTGGGGGCAAAGTTGACGCTGTGATTCAGCGGCTCACCGAAGTAAACATGATACTGCCCGTCCTGCCCATTGCCATTATGATTTATTACCTATATTCCAAGAGTATTTGGATGATTCTAGGTGTGATCATCATCCTGAGCATATTTGGTCCCTCCATCAAGACCTATCGCTCCGCCTTTTTACAGGTGAAGGAAGCCCCTTACATTGAAGCTGCCCTATCTTATGGTGCCAGTAACTGGCGCATCATCAAGAATTATTTGGTACCCCGCATCATACCTTTGCTGATCCCTCAGTTGGTGATTTTGGTTCCCAGTTATGTTTTCTTCGAAGCTACCCTGGCATACCTGAATGTGAGTGATCCGGTGTTACCTACCTGGGGCAAAGTAATTTACGATGCACTGACTCGTGGGGTTTACCACGGTTATTATTATTGGGTGCTCGAGCCCGTCACCTTGATGATCCTCACCGGCCTGGCTTTTGCAATTGTTGGGTTTGCCCTGGATAGTATCCTGAACCCCCGGTTACGCAGCCGTTAAAGCTGCCGGCCACGAGAGGTGGTTTCACAACCGCTGGTCGTAATTTTCATTGCAAATCCAGAATTCAAAATCATGATAGAATGATTCCAACATGGCTGGATACCGGGTTTTGGTGGTCGAAGACAATCACGAAGTCAGGCGCATGGTCACCGCCAGTATCAAGTCGCTTGGCGATGAAATTGACGTGATGGATGTCATGTCGGCCGAGGAAGCGCTGGTCATCAATGCTTCTCTGCCGCTAGACTTGATGGTTCTGGATGTCCGCTTGCCCGGTATGTCGGGGTTGGAGATGGTTACGCGCATGCGCAAGCGCAAACCGGGCACGAAAATAATCCTGGTCACAGGCATGATGGATGCCGCCATGCGCCAGCTGGTGTCTAAAGCGGATGTGGATGCATATTTCTTCAAGCCGCTTGAGATTTCTGCCTTCCTGGAGGCAGTCCAGCGCTGTTTGGTTGCTCCCGCTGCTAAAACTGCTCTGGAATCGCCTCGCGCAACAGGAGCGGTCAATATCTCGCCTCCCACCCGCCCCGTTGGGCACCCTGCCCCGCTTATAGAGCAAGAAAAATCAGCTTCGAGTGGCCCTTTACCCACCCTGATGGAGCGTTTATCCGACTTGAAGAAACAGGTGAGAGCCGTGGCAGCCTTGCTGGTGAATGATGCCGGGCAGGTGGTGGAAGAAGCCGGTACCGCCGCAGAAATTACCACCGGCTCCGCCTTGCTAAATGCACTGATGCACGCTTTCCGCTCCAGCTTGCAGGTATCTCACGCCATGGCCAGGGGCACCAGTGAGAGCCTGCAGTATTTCGTTGCCCCGCGCCAGTGCATCTATATGACCCCGGTAGGAATGAAACACGTGCTGTTCGTGGTTACCGTCGGTTACTTTGGCCCCGATAAACTGGGTACCATCTACCACGCGATCCACCTGGCGGTCCGCGATATTCAGGCTATCATAGAAAATGAAACCGACTCCCAAAAGGAAACGCTGGATGCCCGAAATGAGCTCCCTGCGGAGGTAACCATAGATAAGGAAACCCTGGCCAAGGTTGAAAACATCTTCTCTCAGCCCACAAACAAAGTGGGTAAGAAACTGGCGGACGACTTTTGGGAGTCAGCTGGCGAAAATGGACCACTATACGGTTCAGATCGTAAGGATGTCCTCTCCTATGAGCAAGCCCGAAACCTGGGTCTGGCACCGGGTGAAAATTCGGTCGGTGAGGCACTGGACGACAGTTAACCGCCCCTGGCAGGAATGGCCTGAAAAATATGATAAAATACCACACGCCCTCAAACCAGGACGTTCAATTTGGGGCATGGTGCAATGGCAGCACAGCAGACTTTGGATCTGTTTATTCTGGTTCGAGTCCGGATGCCCCAGCTAGTACCTAAAAATGATCGCTGATAAGACTTACGCAAAACCACTGGAGTGTAGAAACGCTTGCTGGTCACACTGTTCTGGTTTTGCGTTTTTAATTTGATGGAGGTGTGATGAATCTATCCGCTGTGATTCTTGCCGCCGGACAGGGTACGCGCATGAAATCTGACCTGCCCAAGGTGCTCCACCTGCTGCTGGGTATGCCCATAGCCCACTATGCCATTGAAGTAGCCAGGCAGGTCACTGGCAACCCCCCGTTATTGGTGATTGGGCACGGGGCAGACCGGGTGCGCCAGGTGCTGGGCAGCCAGGCAAATTATGTCGTTCAAGAGCCGCAGCTTGGCACCGGGCACGCCGTGATGCAGGCAGAGCCATTATTAACCGGCAAAGCTGATTTGCTCCTGGTAACCTATGCCGACATGCCATTGCTGACCGCTGAGTCGCTCGCCAGGCTGGTTGACCTGGCACAATCGCATTCCGGCCCTCTCACCATGCTCACCGTCTCCGCCGCTGATACACGCGGCTTTGGGCGCATCTTGCGCGACCCGCATGGGCGGGTAAGCGCGGTGGTGGAGGAAGCCCAGGCCTCCCCTGAGCAGCTTAATATCCGTGAGCTTAATCCCGGGGTATATTGCTTTAAAACCGATTGGCTGTGGCCGGCGTTACATCGCATCAAACTATCACCCAAGGGTGAATATTATCTCACCGACCTGGTTGGGATGGCAGTTGACAGCGGCTACACCATCGCTACACTTGCCATGGAAGACGTCGAAGAAGTTATCGGCATCAACAACCGTGTGCATCTGGCTCAGGCTGAGGCCATCCTGCGCCGGCGGATCAATACCCAATGGATGCTCGCCGGCGTGACCATGATTGACCCTGCCAGCACTTACATCGAGCCAGGCGTCACCTTGGGGCAGGATACCGTGTTGTGGCCTGGCACATACCTGCACGGCGATACTAAGCTTGGTGCGGGCTGTGTCATCGGCCCCAACACCATTATCAAGGACACCATCGTGGGTGATCACTGTACTCTGCTGTGCTCTGTGCTTGAATACGCAGTGCTCGAAGATCACGTTGAGATGGGTCCCTTCTGCCACCTGCGCAAGGGCGCCCATCTTGCTTCGGGCGTGCATATGGGTAATTTCGGCGAGGTCAAGAATTCTACCCTCGGTCAGGGTGCCAGGATGGGGCATTTTTCGTACCTGGGTGACGCCACCGTCGGTGCGGGCGTGAACATTGGCGCTGGCACGATCACCTGTAATTATGATGGCCAGCACAAATACCCCACCGAGATTGGCGAAGGGGCTTTCATCGGCTCCGATACCATGCTGGTTGCGCCGGTGAAGGTGGGTGCCGGGGCCAAGACCGGTGCCGGCGCGGTGGTCACCAGGGATATTCCCCCAGGCACGCTCGCCGTGGGTGTACCTGCCAGGGTGATCCGTGAGCTGAAAAAGTGAGCCATTACCTGATTATCCTGGGTTTATTGCTCCTGTTCTGCATCGACATCTACACCATCGCATTCCGCAGCTCTTTGTTGAACTCCAGCCTGGCGCGCCTGCTTTCCCTCAGGGAAGAGATGAAAACGCAGGTAAACCGCACCATCAGCTTGCTGCACGCCCCGCAAGAGTGGTCGGCTGCCAGCAATTTACTCCAGCTTGTAGCTCGTTTTTTAGGCGCCAGTTTGCTGGTGGCGCTGTTTTTCCCCCGAGAGATCACCGTAACTTCCATGCTGGTGCTGCTGGGCATATTACTATTAGCTGCCATTGTGGTCTTTTGGCTGGAATGGTTGGTGGAGAGGGGGGTCTCTCGCCACCCAGAAGCGTGGGCGATGCGCCTGTCCGGCTCCGTGCGCACTACTACGGTGATCCTTTCTCCCATCCTGCTGATACCGCTGGCAATCGGCCGGCGCAAGGGCGATCAACAGGAACCGGTAAGCTCCGTCACCGAAGAAGAGCTCAAGAGCATGGTAGACGCCGGGCACGAGGGAGGTGTGCTCGAGACGGAAGAGCGACAAATGATCTACTCCATCTTTGAGCTGGGCGACACCCTGGTGCGAGAGATCATGCTGCCGCGCATCTATATCAATGCCCTCGAGATCTCCACATCCCTTTCAGATGCCGTGGATGCTTTTATCAAGTCGGGACATTCACGCCTCCCGGTTTACCAGGAATCGATCGACAATATCCTGGGCTTGCTGTATGCCAAGGACCTACTGAAGGTATCGAATCGGGTTGAGCAGGTCGAATCACTGAACAGTCTGCTCCGTCCCGCCACTTTTGTACCCGAGGCAAAGAAGGTGGATGAGCTGCTGCAGGAAATGCAGGCCGGGCAATTCCACATGGCCATGGTCGTGGACGAGTATGGCGGCATCGCCGGCCTCGTCACCCTGGAGGATATCTTTGAAGAAATCGTGGGTGAGATCCAGGATGAGTATGACCAGAGTGAGGAAGCACCCTATACCAGGATCAACGATGGCGAATGTGTGTTCCAGGGCCGGGTGGATCTTAGGGATTTCAACGAGGTCATGGGCACCCAACTGCCTATCGAAGAGACTGATACACTGGGCGGTTTCATCTATGAGCAAATAGGCCGTGTGCCCATTAGCGGTGAAACATTGCAGGTTGGCTATATTCAATTAATTATCGAGCAGGTCACCGGCCGGCGCATCCGCAAGGTGAGAGCCAGGAAACTGAGTGAACCGCCTCTACAGGAGCAACAAGATGAATCAACAATTAACTGATGAGCTTCGTACCCGGCTGATCGACCTGGCCAGGCTTGCCCGTCAGAATGCCTATGCCCCGTATTCGGGCTATAAGGTGGGTGCGGCATTGCTAGCCGCCTCAGGCAGGATTTTCACCGGCTGTAATGTGGAAAGTGCTGCTTACCCCACCAGTATGTGTGCTGAAAGGGTGGCGATATTCAAGGCGGTTTCGGAAGGCGAGCAGAAGTTTGTCGCTCTTGCGGTCGTCACCGCTAATGGTGGCACGCCCTGTGGCGCCTGCCGGCAGGTGATGGCAGAATTTGGCCTGGACATGATTGTGCTCATCGCTGACGCGCAAGGCAACCTGAAGCAGCAAATTACACTTTCCGAATTACTGCCAGGAGCCTTCACCCCCGGGGATTTAATGAAAAAGTAACAAACGGTAGGTATTATCGGGGATAGGAAAAGGGATAATAAGAAAAAAATCACATTGCCAACTTTTTATCTGTGTGCTAAACTTGATATCACGTTTAGCCAACCTGACTCAAACAAAATCTAATAAGAGGAGAAACCGCATGAAGAAGTTATCTACATTTTTAGCCCTATTGATGATTGCTTCCGTGGTGCTGGCTGCCTGTGCGCCAGCTGCGACCACCACACCATCGCAAGTTGTCACAGAGCCTACCCAACCGCCACCACCAACCGAAAAGCCGTATCGTGTAGGCTTTGTAACCGATACCGGTGGCATTGATGATCAAAGCTTCAATACCACCCAATGGAACGGTGTTTTGAGGGCGCAAGAGCAGCTTGGTATAAAGGCGCAATTCATCCAGTCGGATGAAGCCACCCAATATACCCCCAACCTGACCGAGTTCGCCAGCCAAGGCTATGACCTTGTAATTGCTGCTGGCTTCTTCCTCGGTGGAGACCTGGCCAAAGTTGCCGCCGAATATCCCGACGTCAAGTTTTCCATTGTGGACTATTCCTATCCTGACCCGTTCGGTGTTCCCGAAGGTGTTGTGGGCAATTCAGAGTGCATCCCAAATGTTCAGGGACAGGTCTTCAAGACTGACCAGGCAGCATTTCTGGCGGGTTATTTAGCCGCCGGTATGTCCAAGACCGGTAAGCTCGGTTATTTTGGTGGCGCTAAAATCCCCACCGTGACCATCTTCGGTGTCGGCTTTCAGGCTGGTATGGAATATTACAATCAGGTGCATGGCACGAGTGTGACCCTGTTGGGATGGGATAACAAGACCGGCGAAGGCCTGTTCACGGGTGACTTCTCTGACCTGAACAAGGGGAAGGAATCCACAGCGTCACTCTTCGATGAAGGTGCAGATATCTTCATGGGCGTTGGTGGCCTGATCGGTTCTCCCGGTTTCGATGTTGCTCGTGAGCGTGGCGGTTATGGCATCTGGGTGGACGTTGATGGCTACAACCTGCTGCCTGAGGCTCGCGATGTTCTCCTCACCAGCGTGATGAAGAATATGGACAACTCGGTCTTCGATGTGATTAAAGCCGCTATGGATGGCAACTTCGATGGTTGTGGCGTTTATGTCGGCAGCATCGCCAATAATGGCGTGGGCATTGCCCCGTATCACGATTTGGCTAGCGCAGTACCAGCCGACCTGCAAGCGGAAGTCGATGACCTGAGGGCAAAGATTGCGTCTGGTGAAATTGCCGATACTGGTTGTGTATCTTATCCAGATTGGTGCCCCGCGGGGTTATACCCGTAGAATTTAGTTGCTAGCATTGAGCAGGCGGTGTCTGGTAATAAAACAGACACCGCCTGCTGAAAAAATGTTATCACCGAATATAAGATTCTCCCTTTTCTAAACCGAGGAGAGATGTATGACGCCTATCCTGGAATTGCATGGTATTACCAAGCGTTTTCCTGGCGTTCTGGCAAATGACCATATCGACCTTACCCTGAACGAGGGTGAAGTCCTCGCCTTATTAGGGGAAAACGGTGCTGGCAAGACCACGCTAATGAACATTCTGTATGGCTTATATACGCAGGATGAAGGGGAAATCTACATCCGAGGCAAGAAAGCAGCCATCCACTCTCCACGTGATGCTATCGACATGGGCGTAGGCATGGTGCACCAGCATTTCATGCTGGTAACGGTTTTTACGGTTACTGAAAATGTGATGCTCGGCATTGAGCCAACTAAGGCCGGCGTCTTTCTGGATCGAGCGATGGTGGCTCAGGAAATTAACCAAATTTCCGAACGCTTCGGCTTGAAAGTTGAGCCCAATACCTATATCGAAGACCTGTCGGTTGGTGCTCAGCAGCGCGTTGAGATTATCAAAGTCTTGTATCGCCAGGCAGATATCCTGATCTTTGACGAGCCCACTGCTGTGCTGACTCCTCAGGAAGTAGACGACCTGTTTATTGTGCTCCATTCTTTGGTCGAACAGGGTAAATCCCTCATTTTCATCAGTCATAAGCTCAATGAGGTATTGTCGATTGCAGACCGTATCATGGTGTTGAGGGATGGTAAGCTGGTCGGCGTCACCACCCCTGCCCAGGCTACTGAGGCTTCGCTGGCAAGCATGATGGTGGGACGGGAAGTTATCCTGGAAGTGGAGAAGCAGCCGGCTAAGGTTGGTGATGCGGTGCTGGAAGTGCAAGACTTGCATGTCCGCGATGATCGCCAGCTGCTGGCAGTGAATGGGACTTCATTTGAAGTCAGGGCGGGCGAAGTACTGGGGGTGGCTGGTGTGCAGGGTAATGGGCAGACCGAGTTGGTTGAAGCACTCACCGGCTTGCGAAAAGTGGAAAGCGGCCAGGTAAAATTCATGGGGCAGGAAACCACCACGGCTTCCCCACGTGAGATTACTGAAGCAGGGACAGCCCACGTACCTGAGGACCGTCTGCGAGACGGATTGGTACTCACTCTCTCGGTGGCGGATAACCTGGTATTGAATACATACTACCAACCTCCGTTCACCAAAGGCAAGATACTCCAGGCGAAGGAGATCAACAAGGCTGCCAGCGAGCGCGTAGAACAATTCGATGTGCGTACTCCTGGCATCTCGATTCCCGTATCCAATTTATCGGGCGGCAACCAGCAGAAGGTGATCGTAGCGCGTGAATTCTCTCGCCCGATCAAGTTGCTGATCGCCTCCCAGCCCACCCGGGGTTTGGATGTAGGTTCTATCGAGTATATCCATAAGCGCATAATCGAGAAACGGGATGATGGCTGTGCCGTATTACTGGTCTCGCCCGAATTGGACGAAGTGATGAGCTTGTCAGATCGCATCGCCGTGATGTATGAAGGAAAAATCCTGGATATCCTGCCCCAACAGCAAGCCACCCGCAAAGAGCTTGGATTACTAATGGCAGGTGTGCAAGATAAAGTTAATGATGCGCCCACGACCTGATGGCAGTCTGACAGGCTCTACCGGTAATGGGAATCGTTCAGTCTTGTCCGTCTGATAAAATCTGGAGGTCGAATTGAGCCCAAAAAAGCAGGCCTCAACCGAGAAAAAAGACGAAATCCCTAAAAAGCAGCGTTCCCTGCTCCAACGCATTTTTGTCAGGCAGGGCGCACGCTCGACAGTCCTGGTGCCAATCCTGGCGGTTTTCACAGCCTTGGTGATTGGGGCCATTATTATTTTAGTATCGACACCGGCAGTCATTGATGCCTGGCGAAATTTTCTGAGTGCACCTGGCAACGCTTTCTCGATCACCTGGGTCACAGTTCGAGATGCCTATCTCTCTCTGTTCCAGGGGGCATTCGGCAGCCCACGCGATATTGTGGCGGGATTCAAGACCTGGTTCACTACCGGTGATAGTCTGCCATTACGTTCTGCATTGCGTCCGTTCAGCGAAAGCCTGGTGATTTCCACACCCTATATCTTCGCTGGTTTGGGTGTGGCGCTGGGTTTCCAGGGCAACCTCTTCAATATAGGAGCAGAAGGGCAGATATTCGTGGGTGGCCTGGCTTCGGTATTCGTGGGTTATTCGATCAGTGGTTTGCCAATGATCATCCACCTGCCTCTGGCATTATTGGCAGGCATATTGGCAGGCGTCATCTGGGGTGCTATCCCCGGGTATCTAAAAGCCAAGACCGGAGCCCACGAGGTGATCAATACGATCATGATGAACTACGTGGCTTTTCGCCTCACGGATTTTCTGCTTACGGGGCCCATGGCCCGCCCGGATGGTTTGCCCATCACCCCAGAGATAAAACCATCCGCCTCTTTGCCCCTCTTATTTGGGTCCCCCATGCGTATTCACCTGGGATTTATCCTGGCTTTGGTGGCTGCTTACCTGGTGTACTGGTTCCTGTGGAAGACACCGCGCGGCATGGAGATTCGCATCACCGGGCAGAACGTACATGCTGCACGCTACGCCGGTATTAATATCAGCGCAGTGATTGTGATGACGATGGCATTGAGTGCCGCTCTGGCCGGCCTGGCAGGTGCCAACCAGGTATTAGGAGTGGATCACCGCCTGGTGCGTGCCTTTTCCACTGGCTATGGTTTCGACTCAATCTCCCTGGCATTGTTGGGTAACAGCCATCCTCTGGGGGTGGTGCTGGCCTCGCTGCTGTTCGGTTTTCTGCGCGGTGGAGCGGCTCGTATGCAATCGGTAGCAGGGATACCGGTTGAGATCATTCGTATTATCCAAGGCTTAATCATCGTTTTCGTCGCTGCCCCGGAGATCATCCGCAGCCTATACCGGTTGAAGGAAGTCAAGAAGACCGGTCCGGTAGTGGCCCAACCAACTGAAGAACTTTGAGAGTGATACATGGCTGAAATCGCAATCGTCCAGAAAAAACGCAGCAGTCGTCGAGCCCTGGTCATCGGAATAGTATCTATAATCATTGCCATATTTTTATTGTTATTAGGTTTGAATAAACAAGGTGAGGTTTCCACGTTTGTACTTACCAGTCAGCGTGCCGGGGTGACAATTGCCGCACCCGATCTTGTGCTACCCACTGCTATCACGCTATATATTTTCTGTGGCATTGCAGGATTGTTGGGCCTCTCGCAGATTGTGCGTCGTTTTAAACGCGATAATTTTGTCATTATCGTGGGAGCGAGCCTCGCTGTTATCGGATTCCTGATTTGGGCTACGGCAGGTGCTTCACTCAATCTGACTGGAATGCTGGTCAGCAGTCTCATTCGGGCTACGCCGATTGGGCTCGCCGCTTTGAGCGGGTTGTACAGCGAACGTTCAGGCGTGGTGAATATTGGAATTGAAGGCATGATGCTGGTGGGTGCCTTCGTTGCAGCTGTATTCGCCAGCGTGAGCCACAACCAGTTTATCGGTATTCTCGGTGGAATAGCCTTCGGGATGCTGATGGGACTCCTGCACGCCGTGCTTTCCATTCGCTACCGCGTCAACCAGATCATCAGCGGCACTGGCATCATTATCCTGGCTTTGGGTCTCACCAGCTATCTGCAACGCGCCTTCTTGAATACCAATCCGGCATTGAATTCACCCGGCCCGGCTATCCCCGCCTTGGCAATCCCTGTTCTTTGGCGCATCCCGGTTCTGGGACCCCTGTTATTCAACCAGAGCCCAATCATTTACGCCATGATCTTGCTGGTGATATTCACCCAGGTATTGATGTACAAAACCAAATGGGGCTTGCGAGTGCGTTCTGTGGGTGAGCATCCCAAGGCTGCTGATACATTGGGCATAAACGTCTTTACCGTACGTTATATCAGCGTGCTGATTAGCGGTGCTATCGCTGGTTTGGCTGGGGCTTACATGAGCATCGGTTCAGCAGGGCGTTTCAATGAAGGCATGACCGCTGGTAAAGGCTTTCTTGGGCTGGCTGCCATGATTTTCGGAAACTGGAATTCAGGCGGTGCTTTCCTGGGATCACTCATTTTCGGTTTCTTCGACTCATGGCAGGAAAAACTGTCTTTGTTACAGATTGGTATCCCGGTGGACCTGCTGGGAACGGCGCCTTACATCGCTACTATGATTGTTCTGTCGGGCTTTATCGGGCGTTCACGCATGCCGGCTGCCGATGGCACCCCTTACGTGAAACAGTGAGCTTCTATTAAGAAAATCCTCGTAAAACAAAGCCCGTTGCAGTTAAGTCAACGGGTTTTGACATTTAACTAACCTGCTGTATAGGCATGCCACCCCAGTTTCAGAGCGCTTCAGGGGTTTGCCACGTTTGTACTGAGGGTTCCCTCCTCGAGCCCGGTGATGATGGCGGACATTCGCTCTTTCACCGGTGGTGGTACGAGGCTCTCAAAATCGTGATAAGGGCCCATTCCCGGTGTTCCGAAATAATTGCCACTCGGAAATGCGCCCTCCCTCGCCATCTTCACCAGCTGGTACACCCCAGCATTGATTTGCTTAACGGCGCTCGAGATCAGGCAGGGGGCTGCTTCACGGTAGATATTCCACAGGTCATCGTTAGCTCCTATGCAATAGATTCCCGGGTGCTTGGCCGCTTCTAGCAACACTCCCTTACCCACCTTGCTTCCCGCCGCAAAGACCACGTCCGCACCATTCTGGACTGCCTCTGCGGTGGCGGATGCCCCCCATCTGGCTTCCATGGATGTTGTTTCACCCTCTCCTGGGTAATACGCGGAGATGATGCCAATTTCCGTATTGATGTATTTGGCTCCCGCCTCAAAGCCTTCCTTGAGGGCTACCGCTGCTGGTGCCATTTCTGCATCCAGCACCACCGCGATGAGGTTGGTTTTGGTCACCTGGGCCGCCAATGCGCCTGCCAGGAAGCCCAGCTGGTCATCATGAAACACAAGCCCCACCAGGTTGGGAAGGAACTGACTTTGCTGTTGTTCCACACCGATAAAAAGGCGGTCTGGATGACTTCTGGCCGCACTAATCGTCGCCTCGGCGTAATTATTTCCGGCGGTGACGATGACATCGTAACCGGCCTCAGCCAAAATGGATATGTTGTTTGCATAATCTTTCGCGTCGACCGTCTCTATATACTTTACCTGGTCTGCCACCTTATCTGCCTGCGCCTGCAGCACGCCTTGCCACGCCATCTGATTCACCGATTGGTCGGTGATACCCTCCAGGTCGGTAACCAGTCCGACGCAAAAAATCTCCTCCCTTGTGCAATCGGTTTTATCAGGGGTTGCCTTTGTGCAAGCAGCCAGCATCAATCCAATGAGCAGGAGCGGAGTTATGATGGATACATTTTTCTTTGGCATTACAGCCTTTACCAGGTTTTTGATCTATTAAACGCAGCACTCGTCTCGTAACAATCATAGCACATTCGTCAGCCACTTGATCCGTTTTGTCCCTGGCTTTTCTCGATGGAGCTACACCCCATAAAGTTTGCCCTCTTAGGGCTGGTTTTCTCCCGTGGATAAATCCACGCCGGTACCGATAAAGCCTTCCTGCAAGTCAGATAACACCTGCTTGGCCACGTTTTGCTTGCCGGGGGTGAGCAGGTTTGGGTTGATATTCGTGAATTGGATAGGCACGGCCAGTGATTGGCCACCTCCAATATCCCCGCTCAATAATCTTTTCACTTCATCCTGGATCAGCGGGAAGGGGTCACTGCTAAGCGATACCACCCAATTTTCACTGGCCGCTTGTGGTGGCTCACCACTGCTGATGATATCCACGCCCCCTTGCGCCAGGATGGAAAATATAGTTTCATCGCCGGCACCGGCATGGATGTAAACCGTCAGGGCATCGTGGTCAACCATGTAATTGGCTGCTGCTTGCCATTCAGCATCGCTGGCCGTGGAGGGCAGCGCGATGTACAGCGGATACTCATAAAAGGGTGGGTGCGCCGGGCGGCACAAACCGCAGAAATAGGTGACGCCGTTCAGGAAGCCTGTGCCCGCCGCTTGCCCTTCAGCTGTATCCGACTGGCTGATCACCCCCACCCGCCAATCATCAGAAAGCATGGCGGCAATCACCCCGGCGATGAATCCCTGCTGGTCTGGCCGGTCTCCTTCACCGCCGATGGTGGTTAAATTAGGGGCAGCCTGCAAACCGGGGATATCGATTGCCAGAAATTGTGTGCTCCCAGCGGCCGCCGTCAGCTCAGCTAGCCCGGGATCTGGTGGAACGGCCACCACTAATTTCACCTCGGGCAGCAGGTCATTCACTGTCAGCTTGCGCCTCACTTGCCAGCGTACACCGGCTGCCGTGACGGTATCGTTCAACCCGCTTTGCAGGCTTCTCACCAGGGTCTGGTCGGCGTCGGGGGCGGCTAATAACACCGCCACAGGTGCCGGTGGTGTGGATGTTGGGGTCGTGGTCGGGGTGGTTGTGGCCGTTGCGGTCGGGTTGGGGGAGGGGGTGAGGGTCGGGGTGGCAGTTCGAATCACACTACCACAGGCTGCTGGCAGGAAGCCCAGGCAGGCTAAAAGAATTGCAATGGTGATGTGACGGATTTTTACAGGCAAACGAATGCACTCCCACAGTGTGGTTGCGCATTATTTTACTACACGGTTGAAAAAATTCAAAAATCGTAATTACAAGCGGTTAAAAATCCCTTGGTGTATAATAAGTTCATGATCGAGCTGAACATCCCTGGCCGCGGTTCGCTCCGACTGCAGCATCTGGTATGTGATGTCAATGGTACCCTGGCAGTGGATGGTCAGCTTACCGAAGGTGTGAGCCAAAAGTTGTCTGCCCTGCGTGATTGCCTCAGCCTGCACTTGCTGACCGCAGACACGCACGGGAAGCAGGATATCATCGACCAGCAGCTTGGTATAAAGTCTGTGCGCATTCACCCCGGGAACGAGTCCAGGCAAAAAACCATGTATGTAGAAAACCTGGGTGCAGGCTTGTGTGTGGCCATCGGTCAGGGAGCCAATGATGCCGGTATGCTGCGCGCTGCAGCCCTGGGGATTTGCGTGCTCTCACCCGAAGGTGCTGCCGTTGAAACCCTGCAGGCAGCTGACATGCTGGTTGGCAGTATCTTTGATGCCTTGGAAATCCTTGAAAAACCGCTGAGAATCATCACTACCTTACGCAAATGAGCTTACCCAAGAGTGAATATATCCCCGATGACCCTGATTTGATGCCTCCCGCGCGTCGAAGGCGGGCACGCCGCTTGCTGGCACCTCTGGAAGCCGATGAGCGTGCTGTAGTGTTAGATCAGCTCCGCCGGCGCACCTCTCCCAACTTTGATTTCTTTCTCTTCTCCATCCTATCCGGCATCCTCTTCGCCATCGGTCTGTGGATGGATTCGCCCATCGTGTTGCTGCTGGCTGCCATTTTCGCGCCTCTGATGGCTCCGGTGATTGGGCTTTCACTGGGTACGGCGGCTGGTTCCTATAAATACTTTTTCCGCAGTCTGGTGGCCTTCGCCATTGGCAGCCTCATGGTGTTTGCCATCGGGATGGGGGCAGGTTCTCTTGGGCGCCTCTACCCTCCCGCATCGCTTAACCAGGCTTACGCCAACACCGAGCTCTCAGCGGTCAACTTCATCGTGCTCACAATTGGGGCAATCTTCACCGCTGCCACTATGGTCCACCACGAGCGCAGCCCTTCGGCACCCAGCGTGGCGCTGGCTTACACGCTATACCTGCCGTTAGCGGCGGCCGGCTTTGGCCTGGGAAGTGGTATTGCTCATTTATTCCCCGATGGCCTGGTGGTATTCGCCATCCACCTTGCCTGGGGAGCGTTGCTAGGGGCCGTCACCCTGGCCATCCTTGGCTTCAGGCCCATAACGGTGCTGGGTTATACCCTGGGTGCTATGGTCACCCTGGTGGGCCTGGCGATGGCCTTCGGCGTTGGAGCATACAGCACTACCCTGGGATGGTTTGGCCCGCCGCTTGCCATGCCCACCTACACCCCCACGACCACCTTCACCCTCACCCCTGTGCCCACTCATACCTCTACAACCACCCTTACCTCCACGCCGCTGCCGCCTACCCACACTCCCACTGTCACCCTCACCCCCACCAGCACGCCCACCCCTACTCAAACCTTTACTCCCACTATTGTGCCTGTTTATGCCCGCATTGGCCCTGCAGCCGGTGCCACCATCCGCAGCGGGCCAGGCTTCGACGCCCTTCCCGTCTACCCCGGCGTCATCCAGGGGACGCTGGTGCAGCTCTTGGGCGGCAAGCAGGAGGTGAACAGGCAGATCTGGCTGGAGGTCCTGGTGGTGGAGGACGGGAGGCAGGGCTGGATCCTGCAGGATTTACTGCAGATGGCCACACCGGAACCCAATTGGTAACCTTGATACTGTTTGCTATCTGTTTATTGTTTTTCCACTTTTGAACCTCTGAGTGCTTATCCAACGACATCTCATATTTACGTAAAAACCTGGAAAAATAACGGTTGACCACGCCCTATATCAGCCAGTGACCAGGGAAATCACGATCCTCAGCTTGGGGTTCCCCTTTTTTCTCGGTAAAATATCTAGCAACATGTGGAAGTATACCGGCATTATCAGCGTTTGCGCGCCAGGCATACCCGAAAAATACTCGCCGTAGAGCAGGTGCATGTTTGGGATACGGCAGCCTTTACCCCGAGCGAAATTCCACCTCGCTTTAATATTGAAGAACATGAATCTGCTCACGCCATACACCGGCAGCTGATGAGCAACCATCTGGTCCTCCCAGTTTACGCCGATGGTCCACATTTTATCTTCGAGTCATTCGCCATCTTCTCTGAGTTCCTTTTAGCCGACTACTTGTACCTGCATGAAACCGACCCCTCGAAAAAGCGCTATTACCTCGAGCGTTTTTTTGATGGGAAAGGTATGGCGCTATATTTCACATCCCAAGATTGCAGCCCTCGAACAGGCAATATATGAAGGGGTTCAAAGAGGCGAAGTGGAGTCTGCCGATGACCTGGATATGCTTACCTACCAGACGATTAACCGTTTCGATATTTGGGTTGCCAGGCATAATCAGTTGAAGATGCGATGGATAACCAATCAACTTTTTTATGAAGATCCCTTGTACTGCATTAACTATGTGTACGGATCGTTATTGGCGCTTAAATATTACGACCTGTACCTGCAAGCACCCATTCCCTTCGTTACTAAGTATATCGCATTGATGTCTAATGGCTTTGATGCCGCGCCCAACGATCTGCTCAAGGAGTTTTTAGATATTGACTTGAATGATCCTCAGGTCCTCGTGGATGCGGTTCAATTGCTGGAGAAAAAAGTCAGGTTATTAGAAGAAGTATACCTCGATAGATAGTTGATGATTCCAGGGTGATCTTCCTCCAGGGCAGGCGTTGACCATACACCTCCCGGTCGGCAATCATGCCAGGAACGTGCGCATCTTGCGGATCTTCCTCACCGCCTCATCCGGCAGCACGGGTGGTTCCACTCCCATCTGGCGGCAGGTGAGCAGCTTCTGCGCCGTCGCCTCGATGATCTCGCTGATGTCTGCCGCCCTGCGCAGGCTGCTCGCTGCCGCTACCAGCCCGTGGTTTTGCATGATTACCGCCGCTCCCTGGCCCATGGCTCTTGCCACTGCTTTGGCAAGTGCCTCCGTCCCTGGCATGATGAAGGGCACGATGGGAATGTTCCCCAGGTAGGCCGCCTCGAGGCTGATGGGCAGGAAAGGCGTGCCAGTGAGCGCCATCAGGGTGGCCTGTGGGGCATGCGTGTGCACCACGGCCTGGATGTCGGGCCGCATTTGATATATGGCGCAGTGCACCTTGTACTCGCTGGACGCCTGGTATTCTGTGCTGACCGTGCAGTTTCCCTGCATGTCGATGCGCACCAGCATTCCGGCATGCAAATCTCCCTTGAAGGTGCCCGCCGGGGTGACCCATATTTCCTGCGGGTCATCTTCGCACCGGGCGCTGATGTTCCCTCCGGTGGATGTGAGCAGGCCTTGCTGGTAAAGCTCCTGCGCCACCTGGACGATTTCCTGGTGAATTTCTCTTGTCATTGCATACCTCTCACTTTGCCACCCAGCCGCAATCCACCAGCCAGTCACTTCCGGTGACGAAAGACGCTCCTTCGCTGGCCAGGAAATAGATTGGTTCGGCGATCTCCATTGGGTCGGCCCAGCGTTTGAACGCCTGCTCAGCCTCGCGCTCGCGCTTGACCTGCTCAAATGGCAAACCAGTGCGAGTGGACTCCAGCTGGATGTCATCCCGCAGCATGGGGGTATCCACGCTGCCCGGGCTGATGGAGTTGACCCGGATGTTGTATGGTGCCAGCTCCCATGCCAGGGCGCGCGTCATGGCGATGATGGCGCCCTTGGTAGCCCCGTACATCACATGTTCGGTCTGCCCTACGTGCCCCGAGACGGATCCCATGTTGATGATCACCCCGCTCTTCTGCTGCTTCATGTAAGGCAGCACGTATTTGCACAGCAGGAAATGCCCTCCCAGGTTGACCTGCGTGGTGCGCTGGAATTCCTCCCAGGTGATCTCGTCGAACGGCTTCACCAGCACCACCCCGGCATTGTTCACCAGCACATCGATGCGCCCGTATTCGTCCCCCACGATCCTCACGCATTCCTTCACCTGCTTCTCGTCTGCCACGTCGCACTGCAGGAATCGGCCTTCACCCCCTTGCCGGTTGATCTCATCAGCCACTTTCTCACCCTCGGGCAAAATATCCAGCCCGGCGGCTGCGTAACCGTGTTGTGCAAATACCTTTAGTGTGGCCGCCCCTATGCCGCGCGCGCTGCCGGTGACGATGGCAACTTTTTTATCCGCCTTCATTCTGGTCTCCTTCTATGCCTGTCATTTGGCGAGCCTGCTCCAGCGTTGCCAGCGTTCTACCGAGCACCCTGGCGATCTCCGCCGTCTCTTTCACCAGCTCGTGGGTGCTGGCCACTTCTCCAGCCCGGTTGAAAGGGTTATCTTCCGTACCCACCCTCACGTGATCTCCTGAGAGTATCGCTGCGGTGATGATCTCGCGCTGGCCCTCCCCCATGATGCTCACGTTGCAAACACAATCCTCCGGCATCAACTTGCGCCGGTAGCGATATTCCTCTAAAGTGGCGGGCGACCAGGTGCCCCCCGGCCAGCCGAAGAACAGCGTGGTCACGTAAGGCGGTTTGACCAGCCCCATGTCAATCAGGTACTTCAGGTTCCACACCGAGCCGGCGTGCCACACCTCGAATTCGGGAACCACCCCGTATTCCCTGTCCAGGCGTGCGTACTCCTCCAGCTCCTGCCGCGAGTGCAGCACCAGGCATTCCGTCTGCGCAAAGGCTTCATCGTGGTGGTTCAGGATGATCGAGAGCATATCTGGACGATTTTGGTAGGCCTCCATTCGCTCGGGAATGGGCAGGCTCGACATGCCGCATTGGATGATCATGGGCGTTTCCTTGCGCACCGCCTGGATGGTTTCTGCCCACTTACCTTCTCCGTGCGTGTGCAGGATGGTGGCCCCGTTCTCGTAACACAGCCTTCCTTCCGTGGCAATATCCTGGGGGGTTTGCGGGGTATTCACCTCTGGGTGCAGCCAGCTGATGTTGGGTGTGGCGGTGATGATTAATGGTTGCATGGTTTTCCTCCATGATCGATGCAGGAATTATAGTATGAATAGGGCCGCTGCTGGCGCGCCATTGTAATCAACTTTCCTTTATGTTATAGTTTACGCGAAGCTCGGTCTGCATTTCAGGTGCAGTGAGCGTTTTCGTGCCTCCTGCGTCCATCGTCGATGTCTTTGCATCAAGAAAGGAATTCCTTATGCCGCGCACGCTTGGTGTGGGATTGATTGGCCTAGGTTCGATTTCATTTGCCCATGAAGCCGGTTACTGTGAGCTGGGGGAGGCCTGCCGCATCGTTTCCATGTGTGATATCAACGAAGAGGTAGTCAACAGCCGTATTGCCTCCTACGAAGGTTGCCAGGGCTACACCCGCTACCGGGATTTGCTGGCCAACCCGGCCGTCGACCTGGTGGATATCACCACGCCGCACGAGCTGCATTACCCCATCGCCAAAGCTGCTCTTGAGCATGGCAAGCACGTGCTGGTGGAAAAGCCCATCACCGTCGAGTCAGTGCAGGGCGCCGAGTTGATCGAGCTGGCCTCGCGTAAGGGTCTCAAGTTTACCGTGGCCGAGAATACCCGCTTCGTCACCGCCTACCAGAAAGCCGAGCAGCTCTTGCAGCAGGGCACGCTGGGTAAAATCCTCATTGTGCGTTCCCTGATTGCCGGCAGTGAGGTCTATCGCATCAAGGATCCCAACCTTTGGCACGGTAAGGCGCCTTATGGGGGGGTGATCCTCGATTCGGCCGTGCACAATTTCTACTTGTACAGGTGGCTGTTCGGCGGCGTGCGCCAGGTGCTGGGTTTCGCCTCCAAACTGGTGCCGCAGGGCCAGGTGGAAGATAATGGCCTGGTGCTGGGCCAGCTGGCCAATGGCGCTGAATTCCAGCTGAACACCTCCTGCACCTTCGAAATCCCCTGGACTGAGCGGCTGGAGATCTACGGTGATAAGGGCGGTCTCATCATCGACCAGATCGCCAACCCGGTGGCCAAATATTACCTGGGTTCCGATGATTTCGAAGGGGTCACCCTCGAAGGTGTGCCTTTCGACCCGCTGGGGTGGAAGTTCGTCTCCATGATCGACGAGGTGCGCGATTTCGTCGCCGCCGTGGCAGACGACCGCCCTCCGCTCATCGATACTCTCGATGCCCTATATTCCCTGCGCGCCGTGGAGGCAGTGCTTAAATCCATCCAGGCTGGCGCACCCGTCTTGGTGGAATGATGGCTGCTCCACTTTTAATTCCATTCATTCCGTTCGACCTAAAGGATCCCTATGACTGACACCCCACCCCCCTCCTTCAAACCTATCGGCCTCGAGCGTTCCAGGCTCATCTCCTTGATGCAAGAGCAGAACCTCGATGGCCTCTTGCTCTCCTCTCCCGAGAACGTGTTCTACACCACCGGTTATCCCACCCTGCCCTCCAGTGGCAACCCCATCGTGTACGCCCTGCGCAACCAGCTGCCCTATTATGCCTTCATCGGTAGCGATGGGCAGGTGTTGCTCTTATGCTGGGGCGGAGCGGCCATGGGTATCGATTATGGCGCCGATGATGTGCGCATGTCCTTTACCCACCAGATGTCCCTGGATGACCTGGCTGCCCTGTTGGACGAAAAGCTTCACCCCGGCTGCAGCGTGGGGGTTGAGTCGACCTTCCCCTACCAGGCGCTCCAGTTGCTTCAGCAACATGCCCGGCCCGCTCAAATCATCCTTGTAGATGACCTGCTGCTCCAGCTGCGCCTGGTCAAATCACCCGCTGAGGTGGAGTGCATCCGCAAGAGCACCCGTATTGTCGATCAGACCGTGCTGGAGCTCGCCCATAACCTGCGCCTGGGGATGAGCCGCTTGGACCTGCTCCACGAGGCCCGCTGGCGTATGCTTAAAAATGGCGCTCACGGTATCGACCACCTCACCATCGCTTTCGGCGCTGCCAACCCCGAGGTGGCTCTGGGTGAGCCCCTGGAAGCCAACCAGATTGTCACCCTCGACCTTGGTGCAATCTATGATGGCTATGTCTCCGATAACCGACGCCTGGTCTACACCGGCGCCGTCCCCGAGAATCTCAGGCAGCTGCACCACCAGCTGTGCTGGGTGGTAGAGGAGATGGGCAAGGCCCTTCTCCCCGGCAAAACCTTCGGTGAGCTGCACGCCCACGCCTATGAGCTCTTCGCCCAGGCCAGCATCGACCCTATGTTCCTGCATGTGGGGCACAGCCTGGGCCTGCAGGTGGAGGAGCAGTGGATTATGGCCGGTGACCCCACGATCATCCAGCCGGGCATGGTGCTCAACATCGAGCTCTACTCACCCAGCGACGACGGTGTGATGGTTGGCGATGAGGAGACCTTCCTGGTCACTAAGAGCGCCCCCGAAAAGCTCTCCACCCTGCCGGTGGGCATCATCGAAGTCAGTGCGTAGGTTGGGCCTGTCCCAATTGGTTTTGATTGAGCCTGTCCCAATTGATCTGGATTGGGCTTGTCCTAATTTGTTTTGATTGGGATTGGGCGATGCGGGAGAATAACGTAGGAGCGGCCCGAGCTTGGGTGGGTGAATGGATAAATTACACAGAGGACGTATTAACAAAGAATTAAATGAACCGAGGTGGGTCGCCCCTAGAGCATGTCCATTTCCACCATATCGGAGCGGTAGGTTGGGCTGAGAATGATGTTTTTCCATCCTCCACCCTACCCACCTTATTGTAGAATGCCAATCGTCATCAACCTTTTTCTCACCCCTAGAAACCTTAAAATATTGAGAATTTCTACCCGATCTTCCTTTAACCCCTTGTGGACCAGAATATTTCGAAATTTGCATATCGATCGGTTTTTATCGATTTAATGCTCTTCTTTCATGCGGTTGGTACCCTTTCCAACCGGTATGTTTTTTAAAATGAGAAACCTTAAAATATTCGCTTTCCTCTCTAAAGCCCTTGTGGCCTAGAACAAACGTGCTATAATTAGATAGT
>CAYLPS010000010.1:0-64902 GCA_964385625.1 uncultured Anaerolineaceae bacterium
CCCCCACCCTCCTCCGCACCATTACCCCGGCTAAGCCTGCCCAATCGAACATGTTTTACGAGCTCAAAACATGGGATCTCGCCGAGCAGCAAAGGACGGTCGAGCTTATCAAGGTCAATACCATCCTGAAACCGTCTGAAACCAATTTCTATGCCCTGGCTTACGCAGATGGTGAAGCATATTTACGCTTCCCTGGTGCCTTGGATGCCGCCACCTGGCGCTGGGATCGGGCATATAATCTCGTCCATATTCAAAACCCTGAAGGCATTCGTCTGTACAGCCAGCTGATCCGAACCGCCATCATGTCCGGTCAGGTTCGTGCCAGTGACCTTCCAGATTGGTTCAGCAGGTACGAAACCAGGCTCACGTTGAGAATATCCCCTCTGCCCCCTCAACCTGGGGAGCTGGGACGGGAGCTGGTAGAGATTATCGGTGATGGCAGTATCTTTTTATGGCTGGTAGAAGAGCCTGGTGAAACCGATGTCTACCCCTTACTCAATGATATTGACTACCAGCATCCGCACGAAAATGCCTTCCTGTATGCCGACCTGACTGGTGATGCCAGCCCTGACCTGGTGCTCTACCGCAGCTTCACCGCTCGTCAGACTGCATTGGTCGCTCCTCACATCTATGATTTATCATTTTCTCCACCTCTTGAGCTGCCCGTCCAGGATCAGTTGCCCATCGATTTCGGCTTGGAACCTCAAACCACTGCCGAGGTGATTACCAATCTTGCCGGACAAAATGTCCTCCATTGGACATACCTCGTGCAACCTGCCTGCCCTGCTCGGATGACCCAGGAATACACCTGGAAAGATAATAACTTCATACCCTCTCCCCTTCAATATACTCTTTCCCCGCATTATGACCTTGGAGCTTACTGTGAAGAGGTGTTGAATGCCGCCTCCAACAATTGGGGGCCGCAACCATCCATCATTGTCGCCAGCAATATGCTTCAGATCTGGCCGCCTGAAAAGGATGTCCAGGGTCGTCCTTATCCTCCCGATGCCATCGATTGGCTGCGCTATCGTCTCGGGATCCTGCATGCCCTGGCAGGTCAGCCGGAAGAAGCTGTGGAAAGCTTCTCACAGGTCGTTGATACCCCCATTGTTCCGGATTCTTCTTGGGTCTCTCCTGCTGATCAGTTCCTGCGCCTCTATCAGCAGGGTGGAAACCTCTACCCTGCCTGCCAGCAAGCCCAGCTGTGTAACCTGCGCGATGCCCTGCGAACTCTGGTAACAGACAGTGCTGCCACTGATCCTGCCCAGGCTATGGTTGATATACAAGATCATGGTGTCACTATTCAGTCCAGTGGGCTGATGGATTTTGATGGGGATGGCATCCCTGAGCGCTGGTTGATCATCCGACCAAAACCCATGGCCAAGCTGGAGTTTTGGATCCTCACCGCTTCCCAAAACGGGATCCAGGCTGTTTTTGTCCAGGTTTTCGAAGCCGGTGAATCGCTACCCTATTTCCACGAGCCCGTAGGAACGGTACCGGTCATACAATTCGAATTGCATAAAGGCTTCATCTTTAACCGCCTTCCCACCACCGAGCAAGCCTACATCCAGTGGGTAGATGTGGAATATGCCCGCCCAACCTTCATCCGTGACGATTATGTGCAGGCATTGAATGATTTGATGGATGGCGCCGATCCCGCCGAAATCAAGCAGAAATTATTGGAAATCTATAACTCCTCGCGTTTCAAAGGAGATTGTATCGCCTTCAATATTTGTGACCAGTTCCACTATACACTTGCCCTGGTATATGACTTGCTGGGTGAGCAAACTAGTGCCATCGACGAATATCTATGGGTATGGCGTAATTATGGCAACAGCCCCTATGCCATAATGGCCCGCCTTAAGCTGGATTACTTCCCGCTTCCAACCTATACCCGCACGCCTGTGCCAACCCGCACCACCGCACCTACTAAAACACTTTCACCAAGCTTCACCCCGTCGATTACGCCCACGCCGACCTCTTCTTCCACGCCTACGCTATCCCCTACATCAACCTCGACAGATACCGCAACCCCTGCGCCCACCTCCTGACATAGGTAGATGGTAAATTCGATGGATTATCCTCACCAGACATGGCGCTTGTTGCTCTCGCCTCCCGCAACGGGGGCGTGGAATATGGCTGTGGATGAAGCCATCCTGCAGTCCATTGGTCAAAACCGGTCATTGCCAACGCTGAGATTATATGCTTGGAGCCCACCTTGCCTTTCTATTGGCTATGCGCAACCATGCGCCGATGTTGACCAACAGAAATTACACTATTTCGGCTGGGATTGGGTGCGCCGTCCAACGGGCGGGCGCGCCATCCTGCACACCGATGAGCTCACCTACTCTGTCATTGCCCCCTCCACCGAGCCACGCCTGGCAGGCGGTGTCTTGGAAAGTTACCAACGTTTGTCCAGGGCCCTCCTGGCAGCTTTATTTTCTTTGGGCATCCCCGCCATATCCAATCCCATCAATCCGCCATCACCTCCACGCAATACTCAAGCCATTTGTTTCGAAGTCCCCTCCAATTATGAAATCGTGATAAGTGGGAAAAAGCTGATTGGCAGCGCCCAGGCACGTCGCAAGGAAGGTGTGCTGCAGCATGGCAGCCTTCCCCTGCTTGGCGACCTCACCCGCATCACTGGGGTCCTGGTGTATGCAGACGAAAGTGCCCGTGAAGAAGCCCGTTGGCGTTTGCTTGCCCATGCCACCACGGTTGAAACCGTGCTTGGTCGTCCCCTCAGCTGGGATGCCGCTGCCAATGCCTTTATTAACGCCTTTCAGTCTGAACTGAACCTGGATCTGCTCCAGGATGAGTTAACCGGCCAGGAAATTTCTGCCGCCAGAGAGCTGGTAAAAGATAAATACGGCCATCCCAGCTGGCTGCAACGAATTTAGATTATACTAAGCTCATCATGGCAATTGGTGTCCTTACTTTGCAAATTCAGCTGCCAGGCTGTAAATCCCTTAAAGAAAAACGCAGCCGCCTAAAGCCATTGCTGGCGCGCCTGCATCGCGAATTCAACCTTTCGGTGGCTGAGATCGACCGCCAGGACATTTGGGACCAGGCTGCCATTGGTTGTGTGATAATAAGCAACGAGCACCAGTTTTCCGAAAGCTCGCTCCAAACCGTTATCCACTGGGTGAATCAGAACTGGCCCGATGTCACTTTAATCGATGATCACATCGAAATCATCAGCTAGGGAGGCAATATGGACTTACAGCTAAAAGATAAACGCGCCCTGGTCACCGGCTCAAGTCGCGGCCTGGGATATGAAATCGCCCGATTGTTAGCCCTTGAAGGCTGCCATGTAGCCATCAATTCGCGCAATGAGCAGTCGTTGGCAGAAGCCGCCAAAAATCTCGCTGTCGCTACTCATGCTACAATCCTTCCTTTGGCTGGTGATCTTAGCCAGCCGCAGGTTCCTGGCCGGCTGGTCGCACAGGCCGTCCAGGCTTTTGGCGGGTTGGATTTACTGGTCACCAATGCTGGCGGACCCCCCTCGGGAAAATTCGAATCCTTCGATGATCTCGCCTGGCAAACTGCCGTCGAGCTGTCCTTCACCAGCCATGTGCGCCTGATCCGTGCTGCCCTCCCTTATCTGCGCCAGTCTAGTTTCGCCAGTGTGGTCACCATGACCTCGTATTCCATCAAGCAGCCCATCCCAAACCTGGTGCTTTCTAACAGCATCCGTGCCGCCACAGTTGGCCTCACCAAGAGCCTGTCCCTCGAACTTGGCGTTGATGGGATACGTTTTAATTCCGTTCTGCCCGGTTGGACGACCACCCAACGCATAATTGATCTGATGGCCTACCGTGCGAAATTAAATGGCACCACCATTGATGAAGAGACACACCTCCAGGCGAAAGAAACGGCCTTAGGGCGTATGGCGCGGCCAGAGGAGGTGGCTAATGCAGTTGTATTCCTGCTGTCACCTGCTGCTTCATATATCACCGGTGTGATGCTGACCGTGGATGGGGGGGCTTATAAAGGCACGCTATAAGATGCAGGGATTTTGGTGCAAATGAGGTAACCTCTAGCGGATAAACTTAAATGGCAGCTTCATCAGCGATTTTAAGATCTTCTGGGTGAGGTTGGGGTTTTTTATTCCCATTACTCCTTGCCCCATCGTGGCATAGGCTTCCATGTATTGCCCCTTGCGTAATTGTATGGCAGATAGCGATTGCATCACCAGCGCTCGCAGTTCTGATTCCCCCACTTGCTCTAACAACTCTGCACATTGCGTGTAAGCCGCCACTGCTTTATCCAGCTGCCTCAATCCTTCCCAGGCAGCTCCCTGGTTGCCAATTGCCAGCGCCTGGCGTAACCTGTCTCCTCTGGCCGCAAAAACCTGGTCGGTATTCATCGCAATCTGCAAGGCTGATTCGGCATCTCGCCCTTTAAGGTAAGCCACGCTGCAATTATTGGCCATTTCTGCTGCCTCAAGCTCATTGCCCTCCGATAAATAACCATCAGCGGCTGCCTTAAATAATCGCGCCGCTGATAAATATTCACCTTTCTTATAAGCAGCCTGCCCTTCTTCCGCCAGCTGTTTGGCATCCACAATATTCATGGGCTTATAAGGTGATTTCCAGCAATCCTTCTGCCAGGGCGCGCAATCTTTCCACTTTTAATTCACTTAACCGCACCGCCAGCTCTAGGTATGGGCGGTTAATCGGGCTCCCGATGAATTCTTGTAATTCCACAGGTAATTCGAGGAATTCATTGATATTACGTTTTTCAGTGAATTTACTGCCGATCGGTCCCTGTTGGTCTTCAAAGTAGCTGATGGGATTATTCATGCACTTTGCCAGCACCTCCAGCTCAGGCAATGGTACAGGTGCCTCCCCTTGCTCATATAGCTGCAAGCTGGCAGCTGAGATTCCCGCCTGCTGGGCTAACTCCTCAATCGATAAGGATGCTTGGGTTCGTCCTTGTAATATTAGCGCTCCGATCACTTTTTGCCTTGAAGCACCAATCTCATCGGGATCAAAACCTGGCTCGTTGTCAGGTAGTTTTAATACCTCATTCTCCCAAAAATGCTCCAATGGCACGCCCAGGTAAAAAGCCAGCATCTCGAGCTCGGGTAATGTAGGCGCTCGCTCACCATACTCCATCGCTTTGAGCTCCTCTGCTGAAATTCCTAGCGCTCTGGCAATTTCCTCACTATTTTTCCCTGATTTTTCCCCCGCATCCTGGATTAATATTCCCAGCTTCTTTGCCCTGATGATTTTTAATATGGGATTTATCGTCATCTCAACACCTTCCTTGCATGGCGGGTATTACGACCTTTTTCAATGTATTTTTAGTGCTTATTGCTATCCTTCTTGAAGAAGCGGCATGATGTATCCGATGCCCGAGCGGGTGACAATATGCTGGGGGTCATTTTGATCTCTCTCCAGCTTCTGCCTTAACCTGGATATGCTCACCCACAAGATTTCCTTGTCTTTTTGATATTCCACTCCCCACACATCGCGCAACATCTGTTCGGATGGGATCACCGAACCGATATTTTGAGCTAATTGCAGCAGGATGCGATACTCGGTGGCCGATAGATACACCATCTTGCCATTGAGAAACACTTCTGCCTTGGCCAGGTCAATATCAAGGTTGCCATGATGGAATATCGACGGCACAGCGGTTGGAGCCGGCTTGGCTGCCCTGCGTAGCACTGCCCGCACGCGTGCCAGCAGCTCGGTTGCCGAAAACGGCTTGACGATATAGTCATCCGCTCCCAGGTCAAGGCCGCGCACGCGGTCTTTCTCCTCTCCCTTAACCGTCACCACGATGATTGGCACGGTGGAGAATTTCCTGATGCGTTCGCAAGTGGTAAAACCATCCAGCACTGGCATCATTACGTCCAGCAGCACCAGGTCTGGCTTTTCATTTTCCACCACTTCCAGGGCTTGTTGGCCGTTATATGCCTTCAACACCTCATAGTTATCCGCCATGAGGTTCGCTTCCATCAGGCGCACGTAACGTGGTTCATCGTCGACGATCAGTATTTTCTTACTCACGGGTTGCCTCCTCTCCCATAATTTGAGCATCCTGGTTATCGAGCTTTATTGGCAGGGTGATCGTAAAAGTTGTGCCTTTGGATACCTCTGAGCTCACTTTGATGTCCCCACCGTGCCCGTTGATGATTTCCTTTACAATGAATAATCCCAAACCTGTCCCGTGGTTCGTTACCCTTGTTTCAGGCACCCGGTAGAATCGCTCAAACAGGTGCCCAAGATGTTCCTGGCCGATTCCGGGTCCCTGGTCTTCAACAGTGATGGTACATGTATCACTGGAATTGGTTAAGTTGATCATTACTGGTGATCCGGGTGCATATTTCACTGCATTGCTAATCAGGTTATCGAATACTTGCGTAATGCGCGTAGGATCAGCCTTCACGATGACATCACGATCTGCATGTAATTGTACAGTTAATGATGAATATCGGGAAGTACTTCTCACGACAATTTCACGCAACATGACATCCAACCGGATCGGCTGAAATTGCATGAACATTGTCCCCGCTTTTAACCGTGAAGAATCCAGCAAGTCTTCGATCAACAAGTGTAACCGGTCTGCCTCTTCATCGATGATCGTCAGGAATTCCCGTCGGGTTAAATCGTCCCATTTGGCATCTTCTCGTAATAAGGAAGTGGCATAGCCTTTTATAAAGCCAATTGGTGTGCGCAGCTCGTGTGAGATGGTGGTGATAAAATCATCCTGCATGCGCCGCAGCCAGCGTTCAGCTTCCAGCCTCGCCACCCGCTCAACCAGGTGGTGGTTTTCCACCAGCTGGGCAGTTTGAGCAGCGATAAATTCCGCCAATCGGATTTGGTCCGGTGTGTAGATTGGTCCTCCAAACCGGCCGAAAACCAGTACGCCTAACACTTCCTCCCCTGCCTTAAGCGGTAATCCCAGGAAGTCACGCCAGAATAAGCGGTTAACCTCCCAGCCATCTAGCTTTTCTTGCAACAGAGAGGTTTGCTTGGAATTGAATGCCTGGTTGGCAATCGTACCACCCCATTCAATTTCACCTTCTGCAGATTTTCCCCGCCCCACTACCCGTGCATACGATGGGTCCAGCCCTGCATGATCCCTCGGTGTATACAGCACCAGGTTATCGAAGATCAACACATGCCGGGTATGCAGCACAATCAGGTCCATCGCCGCATCAATGCTTTCCGATTGGGCAATAGCCATTCCAATCGCGTAGACAGCCTTGATGTCTTCTGGCCGTAAGACTACTGAATCTTTACCCTCGTCGGGAATATCCTTGCTCATTCGGTCTTAGTCACCGGTAATTTAAATTGGATCGACGTACCCTTATCCGCCTCCGAGCTCACCATCACGTTGCTGCCGTGTGCCTCGATGATCTTTTTGACCAGCGCTAATCCCAGTCCAACCCCACCATAATGCCTGGTGCTCGAGCCGTCCAGCTGGTGATATGGCTCAAATATCTCAGATAATCGCTCTGGTGATATGCCTATGCCATTGTCAACGACCTTGAATTCGGCAAAGCCATCTGTTTCATCCAGCTCTACCCTCACTCTGCCTCCCGGTTTCGTGAACTTAATGGCATTATCCAACAGCTCCATAACCACCCATTGCATTTTTTCTTGGTCGATGCGTACAAGGCATGTTTGTCCGGTCACCGACACCTCCAGGGCCAGGGGTCGTGCCGCTGCTTTGAACTTGCGTTGCTTTACAGCGTTTTCGATGACCTCGCAGAAGTTAACGGTCTTAATTTGCAAGGTAAACTGGCCGGTAGCTTCGAGTGAGAATTGGATCATCTTCTCGATTAATTCTTCCAGCCTGCCCTCTGCTCTTAGCATTACATCCAGGGCAGTCAGCTGCTCGGCAGTCACTTTCCCCAGGGTACCTTCATTCATCAAATCAAGGTAACCCCGGATATGGGTAAGTGGTGTGCGCAGCTCGTGAGATACATTGGAGATGAAATTAGACTTCAGCTGGTTCAATTCAGCCAGCTTGGTCAGCGCGGTTTGTAATTCCTGGGTGCGTTCCTTAACCCGTTGTTCCAGCTGGAGGTTGGATTTTTGTAAAGCCGTATGTAATTGCAGGATTTGCTCGGTAATTACCTGGTCGAGCGTCTCCCTGTCGATTAGCTTCAGCTCCAGTAACGCCTGCCCTACCAGCCGTTGCTGTCCATCGCGACCGGGCTTTCTGGAAAATTCCAGGGCGCGTTGCAGGTCTTCCTGGCTGAGCACGCCTCGCTCGATCAGCAATTCTCCCACCCTCGGCACCAGGATTTCTGGTGTGATGGGAATCGCCGGGTTGCTGTTGATTTTTGAGATGACTTCCTGCTCAACAATCGCTGCCGCCACAGCCAGGTTAATCCCGCAAAAGGGACATTCTATTACTTCAGGGCTTACCGGCCTTCCACAATTTGGACAGGGTAAGTGTAAATCCATTCTCCTCGGCTATCCTCGCTAATATCATATCCTGAGTTATCCGATAACGCAAGCCTAACAAATGTGTATAGTTATTATAAGGAAATATAGGTTGATTTAAGGGATAATTGATCTTATGTCCATCGCCTTACCAATAAAATTACTCGTTCTCGATCAGGATGCATTGGGAGAGAGTTTCCTCAATCGCATATTAATCCCTAGTGGCTATAATATATTTAATGTTAGCTCCGCTGCAGAAGGTCTGCTTACCTCGCGCTCGTGGAATCCCGATTTGATCATCATCAACACCATGCAGCCTTCTGAAGAGGGTTGGAAGTTGTGTCGCCGCCTCAGGGAGTACAGCCAGGCTCCCATCCTGGTGTTAGCTGCGGTTTCTGACCCTGTTTCAATTGCCCGTTGGTTAGATGCCGGTGCCGATGACTACCTCACCCGGCCGTTCTCTGCCGAAATGCTGCTTGCCCACCTGCAAAACCTTACCCGTCGCATCGGCTACGCTCATAATTATCACCCCACCAGTCTGATTCATTAATCCTTTGGCTCACCCTTGATTCTTCATCTACATCGGGTAGAATCAAGTATATATGCATGCCAGGAGGTATACAGTGGCCAATGATAAACCTGATCAGAAAAAAGCCAATCAAGCCCTGCAATTGACCGACCGCTCTGAAGAAATGTGGGCCTCATCCGAAGCAGCTAAATCCCTCGAGCGTATGCGCGCCAACCCACGTATCAAATATATCGTCGTCGTCGTTCCAGAAGATGCCTGCCCCGCCTGCCAGAACCTCACCGGTACCTACCCCAAAGATCAGGTCCCCCACCTGCCCATCGAGCAATGCTCCCATCCGCTGGGATGCCGCGCTTATTATTTGCCTTATCTCGATGAGCTATTTCCCTGAGATTCTTCCCCATCATCTGTGCAGGCTGGCTTATGTCAGCCTGTTTTTTTATCTAGCTCCTGTCTCATTAACCTTTCCGCCAGGTTGAAGGCTTCTTCTTGAGTATGGATCTCTTGGTTGATTTGTGCCTCGCGGATCGCCTCCAGCATATATCCCACCAGCGGTCCCGGTGATATCCCCAAAGCTTTCATCAGATCCTTTCCATCCACGATCGCTGCCGGGAATATTTCATCATCTTTACCCTCCCACCACGCTCCTAGCAGTCTTCGCACCACATCCAGGTGCCTTGCCCACCTGTCAGCCGGCAATGTAGGGCCATAGGTCGCCAGGATGTCCGCCAGCGAGATAATGCAGATATCCACTCCGGCTGCCCCGGTATCCCTGAAAAAATGATAGATTGCCTTACGACTGGGTGTAGCCTCTCCGTGGGATAGCAGCGATGGCCGCATGTGGTGCCTTACGATCGTCACCAGGCGGTTGATTTCCAGGTTCGAGAGCTTTAATGCCAGCCCGCGTTGTTCAACCAGCTGGCTCCCCAAATGCTCGTGACCGATGAACCGGATCTTGCCACCAGCCTCCCCGCTCGCTGAGGCATTTTTACCCACATCATGATACAGTCCTGCCAGAAATAACAATCCCCGGTGAGGTCTGTCAGGGTTGAGTGCATTGTAGAGGTGTTCGCTCAGCGGTTGCCGGTAACGGCCAAGCTGCAGCGCAACCATGCCCATACCCAGGTTGGCGGTTTTGTCAGGGTCATAATCCAGCGTCAAAATCTCCAGCAAGCTATCCAACCTGGTTAAAAGATCCAATGTGTGTTCCCAGGCGTCCATCACGTGGGGTGGACTTTGCACGACCCCCTTCAGCATGCACACCTCCGGTATGATGTACTCCAGCGCACCTGCCTGGTCCAGTAATCGCAGTGCTGTGCTCGCGTGTTCGAGTGCAAGGACGCGAAATAGCTCATCCCTTAATCGTTCGGCTGAAATTTCTGGTAGATGGGGCACCGCCTCCCTCATGCGGTGGAATGTTTCTACCACTATATTGAGCTTCAAGTCCACCGCAAACCTCGCTGCCCTCAAAATCCTCACCGGGTCATTCAAGAATGAGCCCGGAGTGCACGCACGCAAGCGCTTGTCGAGTAAATCCTGCGCTCCACCGAGTGGGTCTATCAGCTTGTCCAGCTTGTGTGCATCCAACGCCATCGCGTTGATGGTGAAGTCGCGCCCCTCTAAATCGCTCTCCAGATCTTTTCCCTGGTACGCGGATACATCCAACTTGGTGCTGTGCCTCGTCGGTCCTTCTGGTTCCGCCTCCACTTTTAGCACCACCCTGGCTACTTTCCTCCTCGTATCCAGGGGAAAATATGCACCCCCCAGGTCATTCGCCAGTTTTCTGGCGATTTTAAGCGCCTCCCCACCGGTGACGAAGTCCAGGTCGTAGCTCTGCCGCTTCAGCAAGCTATCTCTCACCACCCCACCCACCAGGTAGATGGGTACCCCCTGCGGCAACCAGGGGATGATCCGCTTTAACAATGGCTGGTGTAATGGGTCTTCAAAATTATTCATTTCTGGATATCGGATTGCTTCCGGCAATCACCTGCTCTGCTTTATTCGTCCGGCTCATACTTTTCTGCTGCCAATACTCCAATGAAAGGCAGGTTGCGATAATACTCATCCGCATCCAGCCCGTAACCGAAAACAAATTTATCGGGGATTACAAAGCCACGATAATCGATCTGCACCTCCACTTCCCGGCGCTCAGCTTTATCTAGTAATGCGCACACCTTCAGGCTCCTCGGCTGCCTGGCACTCAACATCTCCATTACGGCTTTCACCGTGTAGCCGCTGTCAACAATATCCTCCACCAGCAATACATGCATGTTGTGGATGTCGGTATTGATATCCAGCGTGATGCGCGATTGCCCTCTCGAGCGACGCGCGCCCACCCCATAGGATGAAACCGCCATGAAATCGATCATGTGCGGGATGGTGATATGCCGCATCAGGTCGGTCAGGAACATCACTCCCCCCCTTAAAATGCACACCAGCAGCAGCTCATGCCCCTGGTAATCCCGGCTGATTTGTGCGCCCATCTCGGCTATTCGGTTTTGAAGCTCCTCCTGGGTGATTAATATTTCTTCCAGGAATTCATGGTAATCTTGCATGGCTCACTCCTTGGGCACTTCGTGGTGCTTGCGGCAGCGTGCTTCGTACATCTCCGCTGCCCCGATGATCACGACTGGTTCATCATAACGGGCTGGCTTTCCATTAATGATGCGTTGCGTGCGTGATGCCGGCTCCCCGCATACCATGCAGATGGCTTGTAATTTATCCACATGTTCTGCCTTGGCCATCAGCACCGGCATGGGCCCGAATGGTTCCCCCCTGAAATCCGTATCCAGCCCTGCTACGATCACCCTTATACCTTGGTCTGCTAGTTGCTGGACGATATCGATGAGTTGGTCATCGAAAAATTGGGCTTCATCGATCGCTACCACGGTCGCTTCGTGGTCAAGTTGGGTTATTATCTCTCCTGCCTGTTCGATGGGTATGGCTTCAAAATCATTCCCTGCATGCGAAGTGACCTTCCGTTCCGCATAGCGGAAATCTATCGCCGGCTTGAACACCTGTACTTTTTGGCGCGCGATCGTAGCCCTGCGTAGCCGCCGAATCAGCTCGTCCGTCTTCCCGCAAAACATTGAGCCGGTGATAACCTCCACCGAACCTGTACGACGCTCCATACTTTCCTCCTCATTTTTCTGATACTATAATCATCCACTATTGTATTAGCAAACAGGCAGGCGCGGGTGGCGTCTGCCTGTTAAGTTTATCCGGATTTATATTTGTTGCAAGCCTAAACCTTGATTTCCTGGGCAGCTTCAGGTAGCTCATAACCGAATTGGCGCAGTTTCTTCTTTAGGTCTGCCAGTGACTTCCTGCCAAAACCATCAACCGCCAGAATACCTGCCTCGCCATTCTCAAGCAGCGTCATCACGTCCCCAACCGTGTTGACATTGGCTTTTGCCAGCGCCTCCGTCGCACGTGTACCCAGGCCAAGCTCGCTGACCGGTCGTTCAGGTGAGGTGCGTGCTTGTTCGCGCGCTGCTATATCATCGATATATTGCTGGCGGGCTTGTAATTTTTTATAGAACCGGTCTACCTGTCCTTCAGTGTCGACAATTCGCTGCTCACCGGTGTAAAATGGGTGGCATTTTGAGCAAACATCGGTATGGATTACTTTCTTGGTCGATCCGGTTGTCCAGGTGTTCCCGCACGCACAGATCACCTGTGCATCAGGGTAATATTCCGGGTGGATACCTTCTTTCATAATAACATTCCTTTCACTTCTCAAGCCCTGCTCAGGCAGGTTTGAGTTCTTTGTCAGCTTCGCCTGGCATGATGCTCACCATCTTTCGATTATCTCGGATGGTCTCATACACCACATAACCATCGATCGTGGCGAACAACGTATCATCCTTGCCCACCATCACATGCGAGCCAGGTTTGATGCGTGTGCCCCGCTGCCGCACGAGGATGTTGCCGGCTCTCACGAACTCGCCGCCGTATTTCTTCACTCCCAGGCGCTGCCCCTGGCTGTCACGACCATTGCGGCTCGAGCCGCCACCTTTTTTATGTGCCATTTTCTATCTCCTACTCTTCAATCGCATCGATTCGGACGCGGGTATATTTTTGCCGGTGACCTGTTTTCGAGCGGATTCGTTCTTTGGCCTTATAGCGAAAAACCACTACCTTGGGCCCTTTCACCTGCGCTATAACTGTGCCTTGAATTTTCGCTCCCTCGACAAAGGGGGTTCCAACTTTGATGTTCTCGCCATCTGAGATGAGCAGCACATGATCCAGGTCGATCTCTTCACCCACCTCCAGTGGATAGCGGTCCACCTCGATGGTATCACCAATGGCGGCACGATATTGTTTTCCGCCATCTTCAACAATGGCATACTTCATAAGCTTCCTCCAAGCTTCACTTCACCAGAAGGCCTGCGTATCAGATTAGCTGGGAACTATTCCAGCATCACGCCGGCCTTTCGGGGAAGTTGGGGATATAATTGACCAGTCTCGATGTTAACCTGGCGCTTGTAAATTCACAAATAACAGCCCCAGCGATCCTGCCGGGGCAGTGCGGGCTGAATTATAATAGCGATGTTTTTTCCTGTCAATTCATTAATCAAAGTACTTTTGTATCTTTCCTAATATGACAGTTTACACTGGTAGTATTACTAATTGTTATAGATAATTTAGTGTGAATATATCCGAATTAAGTTGTCCGTAGTTTGCGGCAAATCTAGGAGGTACAGTCATGCCCGTTAAGGGATGGATTGAGGTCGATGAGGTTTTTTGTAAAGGTTGTGAGCTATGTGTCAATGAATGCCCGCAACATGTTATGGCGCTGGACCTGGATCGGCTAACCGCTAAAGGTTACCATCCGGTCAGGTTGATCAAGGAAGGCTGTACAGGTTGTGGCATCTGCGCCATCATCTGCCCTGAAGCAGCCCTTACCGTCTATCGTGAGGCACCTGTAAAAACCTCCAAAGTTGAATCGACAACTACATAGGAGTAGATCCATGGCCAAAGAATTTCTTGAAGGCAACTTCGCCATGGCTGAAGCAGCGGTTCGCGCCGGTGTGGAAGCTTATTTTGGTTACCCTATCACCCCTCAAACCGAATTACTGGAATGGATGTCTCACCGCATGCCTGAGCTGAAGCGCACCTTCCTGCAGGCCGAGAGCGAGGTGGCCGCTATCAATATGGTTTATGGCGCTGCCTGCACTGGTGCACGTGTGATGAGCTCTTCCTCCAGCCCAGGGGTCAGCCTGATGCAGGAAGGCCTTTCCTACATCGCCGGCACAGAAGTGCCCATGGTGCTCATCGATGTCGTGCGTGGTGGGCCTGGCCTCGGTAATATTGCTCCCTCCCAGGGCGATTATAACCAGCTCGTTCATGGGGGTGGGCATGGTGATTATCATCCCATTGTCCTGGCTCCCGCTTCCGTGCAGGAGGCTATCGACCTCACCGTGCTGGCTTTCGACCTGGCAGAAAAATATCGCAATATCTGCATGGTGATGGCCGATGGCAGCATTGGGCAAATGATGGAGCCTGCTGAGCTGCCACCCATGCGCCCCTTGCGAACCACCACACCCGATTGGGCTACCGACGGTTGCCTGGGACGTGACCCGCGTATCCTCACTTCGATCCTCATCGATCCACCCCTCGAAGAAGTGTTCAACCACAAGATTCTGGATACCTGGTACCGCATCATAGGCAATGAGATTCGTTACAAGGAATACTATCTGGATGATGCCGAGTACGTGGTGATCGGTTTTGGCACCGCCGGACGTATCGCCCTCACCGCCGTGCGTAATGCCCGCGCCGAGGGCATCAAGGTTGGCCTGTTCCGCCCCATCTCGCTCAGTCCTTTCCCCTTCCAGCAAATTGAACAGCTGGCTAAAACCGCTCAGGGTATCCTGGTTACCGAGATGAATACCGGTCAGATGCTGGAAGATGTGAAAATGGCGGTGAAGGGTCGTGTGCCCATCGAGTTTTACGCCCGGGTGGGCGGGATTGTTCCCTACCCGGATGAGATCCTCGGTGAGATTAAACGCCTTGTCTACGAGCCAAAATCCCCTGATGGTGACCCGCGCCAGCGCTGGATGCAGCGTATAAAAGATGGCGTCATCACCCTGTCATAAATAAGGATGAGATCATGGAAACTCCTCTTAATACTGAAGTCGTAACGGTGTACAAACGCCCTGCTTCGTTGTCTCGCACGCCCACCCACTACTGCCCTGGCTGCACCCATGGCATCGCCCATCGCCTGATAGCCGAGGTTATAGATGAGATGGACATTCGCGAGAAGACCATTGGCGTGGCGCCGGTAGGTTGTGCAGTTTTTGCCTACAACTATTTTAATTTTGATTGGGTCGAAGCAGCTCATGGGCGAGCCCCAGCCATGGCAACCGGTATGAAGCGTCTCCTGACTGATCGCTTTATCTTCACCTACCAGGGCGATGGCGACCTGGCTTCCATCGGCATGAGCGAGATCATGCACGTTGCCGGGCGCGGCGAGAATATCACCGTCATCTTCATCAATAACGCCATATATGGCATGACCGGCGGTCAAATGGCTCCCACTACCCTGCCGGGTCAGAAAACCACCACCTCCCGCAATGGTCGTGATGTGGAAATGCAGGGTTATCCCCTGCATATGTCCGAAGTGCTATCCAGGATGGATGGCGCAGGCTACGTTGTACGACGCAGCCTGCACGACCCCAAGAACATCCGCCTGGCCAGGAAAGCCATCCGCACCGCTTTTGAGGCTCAGAAGCGCGGCTTGGGCTTCTCGATGGTGGAGTTGCTCTCCACCTGCAATACAAACTGGGGTATGACCGTGCAGGATGCGATGAAATGGATTGAGCAATATATGATCCCGGTTTTTCCGGTCATGGATTTCAAGGTTTCTTCCGGTCTCGACGGTTTCAAGGCTTGAGAAAGGGAATATTCAATGCAGAAAGAAGTGATTTTTTCTGGGTTTGGTGGCCAGGGAGCGCTCTTCGCTGGCCAGGTGCTGGCATTCGCTGCCATGGACTCCGGTTATGATGTCACCTGGATGCCTTCCTACGGGCCTGAGATGCGCGGTGGCACGGCCAATTGCACCGTGGTGATCGCCGATGAAGAGATCGGTTCTCCCACCGTCAAGCACCCCACGGCTGCCGTGGTGATGAATCTGCCCTCCCTGGATAAGTTTGAGCCCCTGGTCGCTTCAGGTGGTGCTTTGATTGTTAACTCTTCCCTGGTTAACCGCGATCCAACCCGCCAAGACATCACCTGGTTGATGATCCCTGCCCAGGAGATTGCTGAAACTATTGGCCCGCGCCGGTTGTTAAACATGGTCATGTTGGGCGCTCTGATAGATAAGCTCCCCATTCTACCTCTGAAGGCCATCAAAGATTCTCTGTCTACCCACCTCCCCGAGCGTCATAAAGACTTGTTGAAAAGCAATCTGGATGCTCTCGATCGGGGTGCAGCTTTCTCCCGGGGTGAGCTCAAGATGGAGCCCGCCATCCATGCAGCTCAGGAATCCACGGAGACCATACCCCCCACCTCTGTTTGAACCTGGAATGCGCTCTGGTTGTATTATCAGCATGAGGGACTCCTCGTGATCGAGCCAAAACCAGCCCTGCAGAGCCTGGGTTTTTTAAGTTTCTCTATAGCCCTGTTCTTGGGTATGTTGCTCACTCTTGCGCGGGTCTGGCCGGATTCTGAAGCTACGATGTATGGGTTTGTCAAATATGGTCATCCCCGCATCACCTCCTTCAAATGCCCTCCTCTGATGACTTCATCCGATCATGATTCTGTAACCCTCAAGTTACAGAATAACCTGGATAAGCCGATAACTTGGTATGTGAATGCTCAGATCACTTCTGATGTTCTCATCAATTCATTCAATGATACCCTGCAATTGCAACCGGGAGAATCCCGCTTGCTTTCCTGGCAAATCGACAGTAGCAATATCACCTTGGGGAATTTCATCCTTGCCCACATATTTACTTCAGCAACAATGGCCAACGGCATGCGTGAAGCTACCTGTGGGACATTCGTCCTTAAGCTGCCTTTTACAGGTGGAACTACGGTTTACTATACCGCAAGCGGACTGACAGCCGTGGGTCTGGGATTGGGTCTATGGTTATGGAGGCGCCACACCCGGCTTAGCGAGTCACATCTCGTCTCGCAATTCAACTGGATGCGTTTTGTGGCTGTTCTTACCGCTGTCAGCATTGTGGTAAGCTACGAGGGTTTGTGGTTTCCTGCCCTATTATGCCTGCTTCTCATCCTCCTCGCCACCAGTGTCTTCCTGATTCCGCGAAAAATTTAACATCCCCGAACCTCCCACCTAAGGGCCCCCCATCAAGTTCATCTTTCGACCGGTTATTTACCCATCCATCATGACCCCGGTTATCCTTCGTCCACACTCGGGTCGCTTTTTCGATTCCGTGTAGGGGACTCCCACTAAGTTCATTCTTTGATCAGTTATTCACCCAGCTATCGTTACCCTTGTTATCCTTCGCCGCTACACGGGTCGCCCCTACCAAGACCTTACCTGCTACCTTTTTACGTAAACCTCCACCATTCAAGGCTGTGTTATTACATGAGAAATCTTAATATTTTTACCAAAGCCCTTAAACCTCTTGTGGATTAGAACATTTGTGCTATAATTAGAACGTAATTACTCATTGCTGCTTTTCTCCTCCTCTCCAAATTTTTTTAATTTGGAGGAGGCGGGAGGGAGTGGTCGGCGAAGGCTGATCTTGTGCTCTATCAGGGTGCGGTTTCAACCGCCGTCATTATCCGTACAACCTGTGTCATCTGCTTTCATGCCTATACATGTCCCAATGATCATGATCCGTGTAATCCGCAATAAAAACCTGTACCAGGTGTTCTTCTTGCTATCCATTGTCAGCCTGTTATCAAACTCCGTCCGCCTGGTCACTTGTGCTCTTCAACCAGGGCGGAGCCGTGGCTGCCGTGGTTTTCGGTGTCATCGAAGAATATTTCGACGCGGTTGTCAGCCTGCTCGATAAGGTATTACTAATTTACACATTATGTCAATTACAGTTCCTTTGTGCCTGCCTCGAATGGTTCTTGATGGGCCTACCCCGGTTCTTTCGGGGTCCTCGGTGTCCTTCGTGCCTTCTATTGTCTTCATCATCTGCAGCTCAAAAATATTCGTTCCTCGTCGTTTTTTTATGGAACGAATGATAACAAGTCTATATTAAATTCATCGGGGCTGGCTCGAGCCAGCCCCTACACTGACAATCATAAAATCTGCTCAATGTCCGCTTTACTTATCTTCCACCAGCCCCTTGCCGCTGTGCTTCAGCGCCGCATGCGACGCCGCCAGGCGTGCCACCGGCACCCTGAACGGCGAGCAGCTCACGTAGTTATTTCCTACTATGTGGCAGAACTCGATCGAATCCGGGTCGCCGCCATGCTCGCCGCAGATGCCCACTTCCAGCTCCGGGCGTGTCTTGCGCCCATCCTCGATCGCCATCTTCATCAGCCTCCCCACTCCACTGCGGTCCAATGTCTGGAAGGGGTTCCTGGGCAAGATGCCCTCCGCAATATAGGTCACCAGGAAGTTGCGCTCCGCATCATCGCGACTGTAACCGAAGGTCATCTGCGTCAGGTCGTTCGTTCCAAACGAGAAGAATTCGGCGTATTCGGCAATCTCACTCGCTGTCACTGCCGCTCGCGGGATCTCGATCATCGTGCCAAACTTGTAAGAGAAGTTGACCTTTTTCTCTTTCATTACGTCATCGGCGATCTTGATCAGGCGGGGCTGGATCCACTTCAGCTCGTTCACCGTGCCGGTCAGCGGGATCATCACCTCGGGCTTCACCACCACCCCATCCAGGGCGCAGTCTGCCGCTGCCTCGAAGATCGCTCTCACCTGCATCTCCACGATCTGCGGCATGTAGATGCTCAGCCGCACACCCCGCAAGCCCATCATCGGGTTGCTCTCGTGCATCGCCCGAATATCCGCCAGCAGGCGCTCTTTCTCCACCAGTTTCTCGGTCTCTCCCTTCACTCGCATGGTCACCACCTCTTCGAACAATTGCTCTTCATCGGGCATGAACTCATGCAGGGGCGGGTCGATCAGTCGGATGATCACCGGGTAGCCATCCATGGCGCGGAACAGTCCATCAAAATCCGACCGTTGGTAGGGCAGCAGTTCATCCAGTGCTGCTTTCCGCTCTTCGGGCTTTTCCGCCAGGATCATGCGCTGCACAATGGGCAGGCGCTCTTTCTCGAAGAACATGTGCTCGGTGCGGCACAGGCCGATTCCCACTGCCCCGTAGGAGCGCGCCCGCTGGGCATCCTTGGGGTAATCGGCGTTCGCCCACACCTGCAATCCTTTGCTGGGCCATCCGGGGGCAAATTTGCGCATCCCGGGTGTGGCACAGATCTCATCCGCCCATTCCAGCAGCTTCAGCAGGTCGGTTTGCTCTTCCAGTTTTGGTGCTGTGGTGGGGATCTGTCCCAGGAACACTTCACCCGTGGTGCCATCCACCGAGATCCATTCCCCCTCCTTCACCATCTTGCCATTCACACTCATCTGCCGCTCTTCCAGGTCGATTTTGATTTGCGAAGCCCCCACCACACATGGGATGCCGAACTGGCGTGCCACCACTGCCGCGTGCGAGGTCGCCCCGCCTTCGCTGGTCAGCACACCTTTCGCCGCGATCATCCCGTGTACGTCATCCGGCTTGGTGAACGGGCGCACCATGATCACATCTTGCTTGTTCTGCCGGGCATTCATCTCAGCAGTGTTGGCATCGAAATACACCTGCCCTACTGCCGCACCCGGCGAGGCATTCACCCCTTTGGCATACAGGCGTCCATCCTTCTCTGCCGCCTGCTTGGCTTTGGCGTCATATTGTGGGTGCAGCAGCGTATCCACCTGCTCTGGGGTCACCCTTTGCACGGCTTCCTCTTTGCCAATCAGCCCCTCGTCTGCCATGTCCACTGCCACTTTCACTGCTGCCTTGGCGGTGCGCTTACCGTTGCGCGTCTGCAGCATCCACAGCTTGCCACGCTCAATGGTGAATTCCACATCCTGCATATCAGTGTAATGTTTTTCCAGCTTGTCGGTGATATCCATGAACTGGTGGTACACCTCGGGCATGCTGGAGCTAAGTTGCTCGATTTTCTCGGCGTTGCGGATGCCCGCCACCACATCTTCACCCTGCGCATTCAGCAAATACTCGCCGAACATCTTCTTCTCGCCCGTGGATGGGTCGCGCGTGAAAGCCACGCCCGTTCCCGAATCATCCCCCATGTTGCCGAACACCATGGTGACGATGTTGACCGCTGTCCCCAGGTCATCCGGGATATTGGTCGCCCGGCGGTAATCCACTGCCCGCTTGCCATTCCACGATTTGAACACCGCTTCGGTTGCCAGCTTCAGTTGTTCGTACGGGTCTTGCGGGAAGTCAAACCCCTTTTCTTTCTTTACCACCGCTTTGAAGGTATCGGTGATGGCTTTCCAATCTTCCGCCTTCATTTCTGTATCCAGCTTGTAACCCTTCTTCTGCTTATATTCAGCCAGCGGTTTCTCAAAGGCTTCGTCTGCAATGCCTAACACCACCGTGCCGAACATCTCCACCAGCCTGCGGTACGCGTCGTACACAAAGCGGGGATTATTGGTCAGCTTCACCATTCCCTCTGCGGTAGCATCGGTGAGGCCAATGTTTAGCACCGTGTCCATCATCCCCGGCATCGAAAACTTGGCCCCCGACCGGCAGGACACCAGTAACGGGTTGCTCGCATCACCAAATTTCTTGCCTGTCTGGTGCTCCACTTTGTGCAGCGCTTCCAGTTCTTGTTCCCACATACCAGGAGGGAAGTTCCCCTTTGCCTGGTATGCGTTACAGGCTTCGGTGGTCACCGTAAACCCGGGGGGCACCGGCACTGCTGCCCTCGTCATGTCTGCCAGGCCCGATCCTTTGCCGCCCAGTAATCCACGCACCCCATCCCAGCTGCCCCCCACGTACTGCTCCGCGAGATTAACCTCGTCAAATGAAAACACCCATTTCTTTTCAGTCATTTATTGCCTCCTGTATGCAATCATACTCTACACGATCTTTTCCAGGTCATGTAGCAAATTTCACATGATTAGGACAAATCTAACGGCATAGTTTACCACAATCGATTTAATTACACTCACAATTATTAAAAGCTATTCTTAAACCTGTCCGCCCTGATGCTCAATGAAAATGATATTGTATAACTGCAAACTACACAAGCCTCTAAATCCGCTGGCTTTATACTGGTTTTTCCTCCTCCGGCTTATCCGCAAATTTCTTCTTCCACTCATACAGCTTGTTTAGCGCTTCGATAGGCGATAATCCATTAATGTCCAGGCTCTTTAGCTCATCGATCAACGGGTTCGTCTCAGGAAATAGCGCCATCTGCCTGGGCAGCTCCGGGTTGATTTTTACCGCCTTCCCGGAAGATTTCTCCAATTGGAGCAATATTTGCTCTGCCCGCTGCACCACCGGCGTTGGCAAGCCCGCCAGTTGCCCCACGTGGATGCCATAAGAGCGGTCAGCGCCACCCGGGATGATCTTGTGCAAGAACACCACCTGCCCACCGCTGTCGTTGACTGCCACGTTATAGTTGCGCACCCCCGGCAGCAGCTCTGCCAGCTGGGTCAGCTCGTGGTAATGGGTGGCAAACAGGGTCTTGGCGCGCAAGGATGGGTGGTTATGGATGTACTCCACCACTGCCCAGGCGATCGATACCCCATCGTAGGTACTGGTGCCCCGCCCGATTTCGTCCAGGATAAGCAGCGAGCGCTCTGTGGCGTGGTGCAGTATGTTCGCCGTCTCCACCATCTCCACCATGAAGGTCGACTGCCCCGAATAGATTTCATCCTGGGCGCCGATGCGTGTGAATATCCGGTCCACCAGCCCGATGCGTGCCGAGGATGCCGGTACGAAGCTGCCCATCTGCGCCATCAAAACGATCAATGCCACCTGCCGTAAGAAAGTGCTCTTACCTGACATGTTCGGCCCGGTAAGGATGCGGATTCGTTCTCCCTCCTCGAAAATGGCGTCATTGCTCACGAATCGCTCGCCATGCAGGTAATGCTCCACCACCGCGTGCCTGCCTTCATGGATATCCAATACGTCTTCCGCAACCACTTCCGGGAGCACATAGCTGCCCAGCGTGGCTGCTTCGGCCAGCGATGCCAAAACATCCAGCGTCGCCAATGCTCGCGCAGTCGCCAGCAGCTTTTTCGAAGATGATGATAATTGTTCGCATAGTTGCTTGAACAAACGTGCCTCGATCTCATGGATGGTTTCTTCGGCATTCAACACCAGCGCTTCATATTCCTTCATCTCCGGCGTGATAAAGCGCTCAGCGTTCACCAATGTCTGCTTGCGGATATACTCCGCAGGGGCCAAATTTGCATTGGCCTTGCTGATTTCAAGGTAATAGCCGAAGACCTTGTTGTATCCTACCTTGAGTGTCTTGATCCCGGTACGTTCGCGCTCCACGTGCTCCAGGTTGGCGATCCATTCACGCGCATGTCGCGATCTTTCAATTACCCCATCCAGCTCGGTGGAATATCCCGGCCTGATCACGCCAATATTCTGCAGTATGGATGGCGGGTCATCTGCAATGGCAGACTCGAGTAGCTGCAACTCATCTATGCAAGCATCGAAATCCTTCATTGCGAAATTAATCGCACTATCAGGTGATTCAGGATTGGGTTGAGAGGTTTCTAAATTGCTAAATAGGAGGATTATTCCCGGTAACCTTTGTAAAGTCGCTCGCATCCCAACCAGATCGCGTGGCTGTGCAGTCCCGCTGACCAGCCGGGTGGTTAAACGTTCGAGATCGCTCAGTGGCTTTAAGGCTGCCCGTAGCTCTGCCCGCAGCATGCCATCTCTAACCAGCAGTAGCACTCCCTGCTGGCGTTTATGGATCTGCGCCACTTCAAGGAGCGGCTTGCTCACCCATTGGCGCATCAAGCGTTTGCCCATCGGCGTCACGCACTGGTCAAGCTCTCCCAACAGGCTCCCCTCCACACTCCCATCCCGGATAGTTTCGGTCAATTCCAGGTTGCGGCGAGTCGACGCATCCAAAGTCATGAACTCGCTGGTGGAATATGTGTTCAGGTGGGTTAGCAGCCTGATGGCAGCCGGCTGGGTCTCTTTCAGGTATTGCAAGATTACCCCCGCAACCCGAATTGCTAAAGTCATCCCGCGCAGTCCAAATCCATCCAATGATGCCACCCCAAAATGCGCCAGCAGGGTCTCTTGGCAGCGGGAAAATTCGAACCGATAAGCTGGCCATGCGGTCAGGTGGCCGGTTAAGCCATTTGTCAGTTGCATATCTTCGGGAAAAAGGATTTCTGCCGGATGGAGCCGCGTAAGTTCAGCTCGTACCACACTTTGGATATCATCGCTGTTCAGTTCTGTGACAGCGAATTCCCCCGTCGAGATATCCACGAATGCTGCTCCTGCCTGGTTTCCCGATATCATGACACAGCTCAGGTAATTATTGGTATCGGCAGGCAGCAATCCCGATTCGAGCACCGTCCCCGGCGTGACCACCCTCACAACTTCACGCGGGAATATGCCCTTCACTGGTTGGTTACCCACTTGCTCGCAAATCGCCACGTGGAAGCCGCGTTCAATCAAGCGCGCCAGGTAATTTTCCACTGCGTGGTGAGGGATACCGGCTAGTGGCACGCGCACGCCCTTCCCAATTGGCCGCGAAGTGAGCACAATGTCCAACTCACGCGATGCTATCTCAGCGTCCTGGTCGAATGTTTCGTAAAAATCACCCAGCCTGAAGAATACTATGGCATTAGGATACTGTCGCTTAATATCTAAATATTGCTTGCGAATCGGAGTGATATCTTCTGCTTTCACCAATTTGTCTCAGGTACTCATTCTAGTATGAGCAATGGAATTAGGCAAGGAGTTACGGTTGAATATTCCTGAAATGATTGTATTAATTTTCGACCGAAGATATAATTGCCTCACTATAATCTACCGAAAGGAGAAGTTCTGATGGCTAGTGTTACATACGATAAAGTAACGAAGCGGTTTGGAGATGTAACCGCGGTCAATAGCCTTGACGTCAACATTGCAGACAAGGAATTCCTGGTCTTAGTAGGCCCTTCTGGATGTGGGAAGACCACTGCGCTGCGCTTGCTGGCAGGGCTGGAAGAGATCACCGAAGGTCGCATCTTAATTGGTGATCGGGTGGTCAATGATGTTGCGCCAAAAGACCGGGATATTGCCATGGTATTCCAATCTTACGCGCTATACCCGCACATGAGCGTGTATGATAACATGGCATTCGGTTTGAAATTACGCAAGACGCCCAAGGAAGAGATTAAAAAGAGGGTGAGCCAGGCCGCCGAAACACTGGGCATTGGAAATTTGCTGGATCGAAAACCTCGCCAGCTATCCGGCGGGCAAAGACAGCGCGTGGCAGTTGGACGGGCCATTGTGCGTGAGCCCAAAGTTTTCCTGTTCGATGAGCCTCTCTCGAACTTGGATGCAAAATTGCGCGTGGAAACACGCGCTAACCTGAGCAAGCTACACCTACAGCTGCAGACCACCTTCATCTACGTTACTCACGACCAAATTGAAGCCATGACCATGGCGACCCGCATTGCCGTGATTAACAAGGGTTTGTTACAGCAGGTCGATACCCCCCAGGTGCTCTACGATAAACCGGATAATCTGTTCGTGGCTGGCTTCATCGGATCACCAGCAATGAACTTCTTCAAAACCAAGCTGGTCCAATCAGATGGTAAATTCTACATTGATGGGGGCTCCTTTAAGCTTGAAGTACCCGAGTCACGCAAGGAAACATATGCCAATTACCTGAATCATCCGGTCATCATGGGCATCCGCCCTGAAGATATCCAAGATCCCAACTACCTACCACCAGGAATCATCCCCCAGCCGGTTGAAGGCACGGTGGATGTGACCGAGCTGATGGGCAATGAAATCCAGCTTTATCTTACCATTGGAGAGCATTCCTTTGTTGCCCGTGTTGACCCGCGCACTAGGGTGAGCATGGGCGATCGAACCCAGCTGATGTTCAACATGGGTAATATGCACCTGTTCGACCCTGATACAGAGCAGGCAATCCGATAACATATCGGCAGATTGGTTATAACGGTCGTTTAAACATAACGTCTCCTTGCAAAACGGCTTTCCACGCGGAAAGCATGTGGCTCGGGGACGTTATTATGTCAAATTTATAAGGAATAAAAATGGACTCTAAATACACGCTCATATTATTACGGCACGGTCAAAGCACTTGGAACCTGGAAAATCGTTTTACCGGCTGGACAGATGTGGGATTAACCGTCCAGGGCGAGAATGAAGCGCATGAATCCGCCAGATTATTGCGCGAAGGTGGCTATACCTTCGATATGGCATACACCTCTGTGCTTAAGAGAGCTATCAAGACTCTGTGGATTGTCATGGAAGATATGGAGATTGAATGGTTGCCGGTGATTAATGCCTGGCAGCTCAACGAGCGCCACTACGGCGCCTTGCAAGGCTTGAATAAAGCCGAAATGGCTGAGAAATTCGGTGAGGCACAGGTGAAAATTTGGCGCAGGAGTTATGATGTCCAACCGCCTGCCCTGGATATGGATGACCCTCGTCATCCCAGGTTTGATCGTCGTTATGCCTCGCTCTCTGCCAATGAGCTTCCCACCACTGAATGCCTGAAAGATACCGTGAACCGTATGTTGCCTTATTGGCACAGCACCCTTGCACCAATCGTCAAATCCGGTAAACGCCTGATTATCTGCGCACATGGAAACAGCCTACGCGCGCTGGTGAAATACCTCGACAATATATCCGACCAGGAAATCCCCGAGCTGAATATCCCCACCGGCATTCCGTTGGTCTATGAGCTGGATCAGGATCTACGCCCTATCAAGCACTTCTACATGGGAGATCCTGAAGCAGTCCGTAAGGCAGCTGAAGCAGTTGCCAACCAGGGCAAGGCGAAATAACACGTGTTAGAAGAGTAGAATTATTATATAGAGTGAAAATAAGTTAGAGTAAAATACCAGCTATAACTAATTGACCTATTTTCGCAATGGTAGGAAAGCTACTGTATAAAGTCCCATGGTGATAAAAATGATGGGACTTTTATATTTGTTGATGCTTACTGGATTGGTCGTAGCAGGACTCTTCGCATTCCGAAATAAAATAGCAACCCCAGCACAGCTGAAAGGCCACCTACCATCAGGAATGTATCCTGCCAGAATCGCTCAGGAAACAGGCGGATCAGAGTGTCGCTGAATAGGAATGTCCAGGTGCCGGCCTTGAAAAAGATTTCATGAAAGATGACAAAAATATAATTAAAAGCTGCAACCGCCAATAAAACGATTAAGCCCAGCAACCCCAAAGTAAGGATTCCGCCCATTTGTAAGCCTCTAATATAATCACGCATCCATTTCCCTCTCCATGCCCAGATGACCAATACCACCAAAATAGCTGCAGCAATCACTAAGACGCGTGTTGCCCCGATGACCACGGTTTTAACATCCAGCATGTGTTGTAATTCCCGGTCATTGAATAATTTTGTGCAGTCTGTCATCTCCAGGCAGGTAGCCTTTGGCGCTTGCTGGCCAGCAGGAAAACGTAGGTCGCCTAGAAATGAGATATCCGCAGAGTTGTTCAGATACTCCACAGCTAGCTTGCCGTATTTCAAGCGGTCTTGGAGTGTGAAACCATAGGGATCTGCTGGAAAACCTGGGGTATGGTATTCAAAATCCAGAAACCAGGGGTTCATAACAAACCGGACTACTGTTAGCACAAGAACCACCGGCAGCAGCAACGCAACGACCCAAGATAGATCTCTATATATATTTTTCATCTTACTCTTCCACCCTTATAGAGAAACTCAGCCTAATGACCGATTTCATTCATATCTCCAAATAATACGTAGCTTAAAACCATGCGGTTGGTTACCCATTCGATGGGTGACCAGTCATCCGTGTAAACCACGCTGATCGGTGGTGTGGGCTGGATATCAACAATCGCCTTTGATATCGCATCCAACAATAATTGGGGGGCTGCTGCCTCGATGAGATCATTATAGTTGGCTAGTAAATTTTCAAACTGGGTGGGTTGTTTTGTCGCATATATCAAGCTGTTGTAGGAACCCGGCACATCCATCACATAAACCGATGGATATACTGATTGAATGGTGCTTGCGATCTGGTCGACCAGTGTTCGATCCACAGGGCTTCTCCCCACATTGACTGCCAGTACTCCATTACCAGTTAAATGATCCCGAGTTTCTTGGAAGAATTCCTGGGTAGTCAGGTGAGGTGGGATATATGGCGGGCGATAAGCGTCCACTGCGATGACTGTATAGCTATTCGTGCTGTGTTCCAAGCCTACCCGCCCGTCCTGTGCGATGGCATTGAGGTTGGGCATATCCATCCCGAAATATTCCCTTCCAACTTCAATAATGTCCGGGTCTATCTCGAATCCATCGATTGGGATTGGACCGTATACAAATGTTGCCTGTCTGGCCACAGTTCCGGCTGCCAGGCCGATGATCGCCATGCTTTTCACCTGGCTGGATGAAAATGGTGCAACATTAAAGAATGGAGCAACTAAAAACTCCTGCCATGGGCCGTTGTAATTTAATTCGGTGGCGTTCCACATGGAATGGATCCCTTGCCCCTCATTCAGGCGTAAGTAACGGTAACCATCTCGCTCAATGACCTGGATATAGTTATAGGCTGATTCCTTTTCGTAGATCTCACCTTCAGTCTGTTTGATGGGACCTTTTCCAAAGGCAACCCCCAACCCAAGCAGCACGATGGGCATCCAGATCCACAATAGTACATGTTTCCAGCCGGATGATTTCCAGATACCGACCAAGGCCACCAGGGTCAGCAGCAGGCTGAATATCAGGAATGTGTAGGTCGTTCCCACCACCGGGATCAGTACCAAAACCGGTAAAAATGTGCCGATGAAAGATCCTATAGTGGATATACCATAAATTTGCCCCGAGATTCGCCCTGCCTGTCTCGAATCCACGATTGCCAGCCGTATGGCAAAGGGTGAGATTGTGCCAAGTAAGGTAACCGGTATGATCAAAAGGATGAGAACCGCAGTAAACGAACCGAAAAGGATGCCAACTTGAAGCTGGTCAAAGGCGTCAGCTGCCATTCGCAGCACCGGTCGGGCAATAAATGGAACCAACCCCGAAGTGAAACCTGCCCAGGCCAGTACCATATACATCGTTTGGTGGCGTGGAGAAGCATCCGCCCACCTGCCACCAATGAAGTATCCCGCTGTCAGATATATCAAGATCAATCCAATAATGCTTGCCCACACCAGGTTGCTCGTCCCAAAGCTATTTCCCAGCAGGCGCGAAGCCCCAAATTCGATAGCCAGACTGACCATTCCGGAGCAAAACACGGTAAAGTACAGGTAGTTTTTACGACTATCACCGGTCGGGTTGGATTTCATATCACAATCTCTTACCAAATAAAATGACGGAAGGATTATATCGCACCATAAGTCCTCAAATATACCAGTTTATTTTAGATAACCACATCAGAAGCATTCGAGCACAATAGGTTTTATACTTGTATGCTAACTAGGTTCCTCAAAATTTCTCAATCATGCGTATAATTAATACAATAATATCATTTAGCTAGGAGGAAAATACAATGTGGAAAGATTTTAAAGCTTTTATCATGAAAGGTAATGTAATTGACCTTGCTGTGGCTGTTGTCATTGGGGCAGCTTTTGGTGCAATCATCAACTCCCTGGTGAACGATATTATCATGCCCCTCGTCGGCCAGGCAACCGGGAAAGTTAATTTCACCGATCTATTTATTGCCTTGAATGGCCAGCACTACGCCAGCCTGGCTGATGCACAGGCAGCTGGTGCAGCAACCATAAACTACGGCATATTCATTAACAGTATAATTACATTCCTTATCATCGCATTTGTTGTTTTCATCGTGATTCGGGCAATCAGTCGCTTGCAAAAAGCCCCTGCACCCACTGCACCCACCACCAAGGAGTGCCAATTCTGCCATACGCAGATACCGATTCCAGCCACACGTTGCCCGAACTGTACTTCTGAGTTGACGTAGAACAGGTCTTTGAATGATATTAGGGAAACCTACTGGAGAAGAAATTCGCCAGACTTTTATCGATTTCTTTGTTGAGCATGGCCATACTGTAGTTCCATCGGCCTCCTTGGTTCCGGGAGGGGATCAAACCCTTCTATTCACCAATGCGGGTATGGTTCAATTCAAGGATGTCTTCTTGGGCATCGATAAAAGGCCATATACGCGAGCCACTGATTCCCAAAAATGTATGCGCGTTGCTGGTAAGCATAATGATCTTGAGGATGTTGGCCGTGACAATATCCATCACACCTTCTTCGAGATGCTGGGGAACTGGTCTTTTGGTGATTATTACAAGAAGGAAGCCATCACCTGGGCCTGGCAGCTGCTCACCGATGTTTGGAATTTGCCCAAGGGAAATCTCTGGGCAACAGTATTCAAAGATGACCAGGGAAATATCCCTTCAGATGATGAAGCCGCTGAAGCCTGGAACCATATGCCGGGTTTTATCCCAGGGCATGCGCTTTACTTCGGACGCAAAGATAATTTCTGGGAGATGGCTGAGACAGGCCCTTGTGGTCCATGTAGTGAGATTCACCTTGACCGTGGAATCAAGTTTTGTGATAAGCAAGATGTCCCCGGTCATGTATGTACGGTAAATGGGGATTGCCTGCGTTTCCTGGAGCTGTGGAACCTGGTTTTTATCCAGTATAACCGGCTGAGTCCCACCCAGCTTGAGCCCCTTCCTGAGAGGCACGTAGATACCGGCATGGGTTTTGAGCGTATCGTTTCGGTACTGCAAGATGTCGATTCAAATTACCGCACTGATTTACTATGGCCGCTGATCCTTACCACTCAAAAATTAACTGGACACACCGATGAACAGCGTGAGGAGAATTTCACTCCATACCGTGTCATCGCCGATCATGCCAGAGCTGCCGCATTCCTGATCGCTGATAATGTGGTGCCTGGCAACCTGGGGCGCAATTATATAACCCGAATGATCATCCGGCGAGCTTATCGTTTTGGTGGAAAAATTGGCCTCCATGAGCCATTTCTCGCCAAGGTGGCTGAAAATATCGTCCACATCTACGGGAATTTCTACCCAGAATTAACGCGAAACCGCATACCTATACTCACTTCCATCACTCGTGAGGAAGAACAATTCCAGCGCACTCTGAATCGGGCAACCGCCCACCTCGAAGATTTACTAGATAATCTAAAGCAATCGAAGCAGACGGTTCTATCAGGTTCATTAGCTGCAGATTTATACACCACTTATGGTATGCCTTTCGAGATCACCCGCGATATAGCCAGGGAGAACGGATTGGATGTAGACGAAACTGGTTATATTGAATCTATGGAAGAACATCGACAGGTTTCTGGCGGAGGGAAATTCGTTCAGGACCAAACTAACGAAGATCTTGAAGTCTATCTGCGCATCTTGACCAGTCTTAAATCTAAAGGTTCTCTCCCAGACGACGGTGTGGAATATGATCCATACAACCGCCTGGAAGTATCAGGATTGTTACTGGCCTTGATCAGGAATGGCGATGTGGTAGATTCTGCCTCTCCTATGGATGAAATCGAAGTAATACTGCCTGAAACATGCTTTTATGTCGAATCTGGTGGTCAAGTATCCGACACCGGTATCATCCACTCCATTGATAAACAATGGAGCATCGAAATCCTGGATATGCGTAAGCCCATCGGCGGCTTGATTGTCCACATTGGCAAGGTGATCCGCGGTAAGCCAAAAATCGGCGACGAGGCACTTGCCGTCGTAGACGCACAAAAGCGCAGGGACATCATGCGCAACCATACTGCTACCCACCTGTTGCATGCTGAGTTGCGCAAGGTATTGGGTGATCATGCCCGGCAAGCTGGCTCGTTGGTTGCACCAGACCGTCTGCGTTTTGACTTCACCCATCCCGAAGCCGTTACTCGTCAACAACTGGCTGAGATTGAAGCAGGGGTCAATAGGGATATACTGGGTGATTTCCCTCTCAAGATAAGTTACAAACCACGCCAGCAGGCTTTACACGAAGGTGCCATGGCATTGTTCGGTGAGAAATATGGCGAAACGGTCCGTACCATCACCATTGGAAGCGATAAGCCTTTTTCGTACGAGCTATGCGGTGGCACCCATGTCAAACAGACCGGTGATATTGGCGTATGCCTGATCACCAGTGAAAGCAGTGTGGCAGCCGGCATCCGCCGTATCGAAGCTGTAACGGGCAGAAAAGCCTACGAGCTGATCAAGAATCGCTTCGAGCTGCTCGACAGATCATCAGTCCTGCTGGGCAGTGCTCCAGAACAGCTTCCCGAAAAAGTTGCCAGTCTGCTGGATGAGCTTAATGCTTATCGTAAACAAATTTCAGCTTTGATGCAAGGACAGGTTTCCAAAGATTTCATACAACATCTCCAACGGGTGAAGCTCGTGAGCAACGTGCATGTATTGGCAGCCAGGCTCGGTGAGGCCGATGCCGATATGCTGCGGCAGATGGTTGATCGTTTTCGGCAGCAATTTCCCACCAACGGTGTTGTTGTGCTTGCCGGTGTCAGGGATAACCGTCCAATCATTGTAGCCGGCATCACTGTTGACTTAACTTCCAGAGGCTTGAACGCCGTCGAGTTGATTAAATTCGTTTCAGCTCCCCTTGGGGGCGGAGGAGGTGGAAAACCAACCCTCGCTCAGGCAGGCGCAAGGGATGCCGCTATGTTATCACAGGCCTTGGAAAGTGTTCCGGGTTGGGTTGCAGATCACCTCAGTGAGTAACCCTTCTGAATCACCAGCCTCCCAGGCGGAGAAAGATTGATAGAAATAGATGCTTTTCATGAATTTGGAAGCTGGTCCATCATTATTGTAAGCATAACAATACTCTGGTGTGAAAACCCAAATTATCCAACTCGACGCCCAAGATGATTGCCTCTCAGTCCGTGATAAGCTTGGCTGGAGCCAGGCAGAGCGCATCATATTGGTATGGCCCGCACATGGTAGTGTGTTGAATCGATTATTAGACCTGAAGCTGGTTTTGCGACATGCCAGTAGGCTTGGTGCACAGATTGCATTGGTCACCGAAGATCCTATAGTGTGTTTTCATGCTCATCAGATTGGCATACCCCAATTTGATGACCTGGGCGAGGTTCAGCGGGAGGATTGGAAAGCGAATCCCGTGCAACAACCTGAAATCAAACGCGACAAGTCAACAGTAAATTTGGACGGCCTGCGAAGTTATGTTCGCCTAAATGCATCTTTACGGGCTGATACTCCCCTTACCCGCCTGCTAAGCATATTCATAAGCTTGGCCGCTTTCCTAGCAATAGGTGCCGTGCTCCTGCCAGGTGCAACCATTACCCTCACACCCCAGCGGGAAATCCAATCCATCCAGCTGGATTTACTCGCCAACCCTTCATCATCCGCTGCGAGCATATCCTTAGGAATGTTGCCCACATACCGGCAGGAGGTGATTATTGAAGGGCGGGATACCATCACTGCCACGGGATGGACTCTTATCCCTGATGCGTATGCCATAGCTGACTTGCAGTTAACCAATGCTTCCACCCAAACGGTCACCCTTCCCAGCGGGACAATCGTTGCTTCACGCGGCAATGTTCCCGTGCGTTTTATTATCACTTCATCAAGCAATGTGCTCATCGGCGCAAGTAAAACCGTGATGGTGCCTGCTCGCGCCATCAATCCGGGCACTTCTGGAAACTTGCCAGCCGGAAGCCTTTCAGTGATTGATGACAACTCCGGTTTGGCCTTGGAGGTGAGCAACCCAAGAGCCACGCATGGTGGGACGGATGGATCTGTCCCATCTCCCAATACATATGACCTGCAAACCCTGCGCCAGCAGCTTGAGTCTGCACTCGAGCAGGATGCGTTTTCCCGGATGCAGTCGTATCTCCCTGTGGGAGACCTGCTGATCTCGCCAACAATGACTCTTCTTGAAACGATCGAGGAAACCCAAATGCCCTCCATAAATCAACCGGGGGACCAGCTAGTGCTATACATGCGGGCAAAATACCAATGCCAGGTGATATCATTGGGTATGTTACACGATATGGCATCCAATATACTTGACGAAAAACTGCCGGCAGGTTACTCCGCACTTCCTGACACACTGGTATTTGCTTCTTTACCAGAGACTTCACAGGGAAAGGATGGTTTTTATCACGTTGCAACCACCGCAAAACGCGAGCTTCAGGCAGATATTCCGGTAAATCGAGCTATCAATGAAGTCACCGGCCTGACCATTGCACAGGCGAAAGACCAATTGTCAGCGACATTCTCATTGGCAAAGCCTGTCGACATTACGCTCACTCCATCCTGGTGGCCCTGGCTGCCCTTTACAGCTTTACGCATTAGGCTATTGATTGCTGAAAATCCATGAGAATCCTGGCGATTGACCCCGGTGAAAAGCGCATTGGTGTAGCTGTTAGTGATCCGACGGCCTCCATTGCCTCGCCACTCACCGTGTTGAAACACATCTCGCGGCCACTGGATGCAGCTGCCATTGCCGACCTCGCCACCCATCAAGGCGTGGGGTTAATCGTGGTGGGTAAATCACTGGACGATGATGGCATGCCCACTTCCGCCAGCAAGAGAGCCGACAGGTTGGCAGAAGCCATCCGACAACAATGTGACATCCCAATCACCACCTGGGACGAAAGCTTCAGCACCCTGGATGCGCGCCAGGCACGTATCGCAATGGGCGTCCCTCGCCGCAAGCGTAGCGGCCACCTGGATGAGCTAGCAGCCACCGTGATCTTGCAGTCCTACCTGGATTGGAAAGCCGGCCAGTAAAATGACGCCCTCTAAACCTCGCTCACGCCATCTCACCTGCTGCTTATTGCTTGTCCTCCTGGTTGGATTGGTGATCATCGTCATATTAGTTATTCCCGGTCTGATTATTACCCAGGCTGAGAAAACCTTCGGTGAGCCTTCTACTCAGCTCACCTACCGACAGGAGGTTTACTTGTCGGCCTCAATCCTGCTGCATGCCAGAGATCTTACCCAAGCCGTGAGCTCTCAGGAGGGTGTGACCGATTTCACCATTCAGCCAGGGGAATCCGTGCCAGCCATCGCCACCAGCTTGGAACAATCAGGCCTGGTCCCAAATGCTGGCGCCTTCCGGGATTACCTGCAGTTTGCTGGCTTCGACACTACCTTGAAGGCCGGAGATTATCAGCTGAGCCCGTCCATGACCCCGCTTGAGATCGCCCAGGCCATCCAGTCGTCGATATCCGCCGAGGTCACCTTGACCATACTGCCTGGCTGGCGGCTGGAAGAGGTGGCAAATGCATTATATAGCTCTGGCTTCAATATTAGTTCGTCTGTGTTTCTAGAGGCAGCCCATTACCCGCCTCATGGCTACAGTTTTTCAGCGTGCCTGCCCGGTAACTACTTGGAAGGCTACCTGTTCCCTGGTAGCTATACCCTGCCCAGAGAAACCACGGTTGATGAGCTGCTCTCCACCATCCTGGACAATTTCGAAGCACAAGTTACCTCAACCTTACAGGATGGATTCGCTGCCCAAGGCCTCGACTTGTGCCAGGCAGTAACCCTGGCATCCATCGTCCAGCGAGAAGCAGTGGCAGAGGATGAAATGCCGCTCATTGCATCTGTGTTTTATAACCGCCTGAACGCCGGCTCCGAGCTTGCCGCCGACCCCACCGTCCAGTACGCACTTGGCTATAATCAATCCCAAGCCACATGGTGGACCAACCCGCTGTCGGCCCAAGACCTGCGGGTAAACTCTCCTTACAACACATATGCCCACACGGGCTGGCCTCCCGGGCCGATCTCCAACCCCGGGCTACCGGCGCTCAATGCGGTCGCTTTCCCTGCCAGCAGTGATTATTACTACTTCCGCGCCGCTTGCGATGGGTCGGGACGCCACGTCTTCGCCGAGACATACGAACAGCACCTGCAAAATGCCTGCCCATAAACCGCAAATATACTGGAAAACCTACACTCTCTTCAGTATATAATAGGTCGTCTTTTTATCCCCCACCTTAATCAAGATTCCCCGTGAAACCAGGTCCGCCAGGTCGCGGCGTAAGGTTTCGGCATGCACATCGGGGCATAATGCCTGGTATTCGTGACTGCTGATGCGCCGCTGCCTCGCCAGGTGAGAGAGTGCCAGCTGCTGGCGACTGTTCAGGTCCAGCGCTAGGTAGGCTGAGAGGTCTACGTACTTACCGTCTACGTCGCTGCCTATCTGCCCGGCGAACAGGGTCACCCGGAAAGTGCCGGCAATTTCCTCGAATCGCGGTGGCAGCAGGCCGGCTTCCCTGGTGACGCTCACCACCCTGTCAAGCCCATAACCCAGTCGTTCCACATAGCCCAGGTCTGACAGCACCTGCGAAATGACCGCGTTACGGGCGTAGCGTGCCACCAGCAAGTTCTTCAGGTTCACCGGGCCGGGTAATGTGCCCGGCGAGGAGATTTCTAACCGGTCGGCAAAGATATTCAGGTGGATGTTATCGCCCTGCAGGTTGTAATCACGGTGCGCCACCGCGTTCACCAGCAGCTCGCGCACGGCTTCGAAGGGATACTCCAGGCTCTCCTGGTGCTGCAATCCCGCCAGCCTTACCACCGTATTCAAGTTGGATCGAACGAATTCTTCTGCCTGCTTCAATTGGCCTGGGAGATTGCCGCCGATATCCCGCTTTAGGTACACACTCGATAATGCATTGCCCGGGAAGCGCCCCGCCAGGATGGTGGCACTGGGTAGCCACTGCTGGGGTGCTCGACCGAAGAGCAGCAGGGCAGCGTAGGTTAGCTGAAGCTCATCACCAACTCGCTTCAGGCAACCGCGCCTCACCAGAAACTGGTATGCCTGTGCGATATCATCCTTGGGAATATTCGCCACCGCATGGGCATAATCAGCCACGGCAATTGGATCTAGGTCCTGCAGACTGGCTTCGGGCGCCAGCCTGGTTTCGAACTGCAAGGTGCCCCTCTGGTGCAGCAGCCGGTATAACTGGCGTGCAGACAGCGGGTTGGTCTGTGGGCCCTGCCGGCCCAGGTATCGCCCATCCAGGCAATACACGTTGGGCAATCCATCAGGCACGCTCACCATCACCAGGTTGAGTGGACCGGCTTTTCCAGCCGCCCTGGCAGTCACAAGGCGCGGCAGTGGCAGCACAAGCGTGGGGTCTGCCAGGATGGCTGCCTGGAACACCCGGTCACAGGCAGCTTGTGGATCGGTGACGCCCACCAGCTCGCCGGCACGCGGCGACACCCCCAGGATGACCGTGCCGCCCTCTGCATTGGCCATGCCCACCAGGGTGGTAGCCAGCGTGGAGAGCGGAACATCCTCAGGGAACCAGTGCAGCGAGGGTCCCATTCCGCCTGCCAGCAGTGCCTGGATCTCGGCAGAATGGTCAGGTATGCCTGGTAGTGAGGGTACGTCGTTAATCATGTACAAACCTGCCTGGCGCAAATTGCTACCGTAGTTAACTCATGTCGGATAATTGTATAATGATTTTGCTTAACGCGTTGGCTCTTGCGGTGGTAACCTATATTTCAGCGGTTTTAGACTCTGCATTCTCGCCACTGGCTTCTTTTAACTTCGGTTTGCGCGCAGAGCGTGGTGTTCGGGCCATGTCGGGTTTGGCAGGCTTGAGAGCCACATCCAACACCTGCTCGATGTGATCAACCAGCACCAGTTGCAGCTCGCTCCTGGCGCGCTTGGGAACATCCACCAGGTCTTTGGCGTTGCGTTTAGGCAGGATCACCGTCTTGAGGCCTGAGCGGTGTGCGGAGAGCACCTTCTCACGTATGCCGCCCACCGGCAACACGTGCCCGCGCAGCGTGATCTCACCTGTCATGCCCACATCCTTGCGCACCTCCCTCCCGGTGTATGCCGAAACCAGGGCGGTGCAGATGGTGATACCAGCGCTCGGCCCATCCTTGGGAATGGCTCCTTCGGGGATGTGGATATGGATATCCAGGTCCTCGTACACCTGCGGGTCGATGCTGAATTGCTGAGAGCGCGACTTGAGGTAGCTCAAAGCGGCCTGAGCAGATTCTTGCATTACGTTGCCGATCTGCCCGGTGATTTGCAGATTCCCTTTGCCATCCATCAGCAGGACCTCCACCGGCATGATCTCACCGCCGTTTTCGGTCCAGGCAATGGCCGTGGCAACCCCCACCTCATCCTGGCGCTCGGCTTCCTGGGTGAAGAATTGGGGCGGACCCAGGTATTTCTCGATCACCCCCGGGGTCACCCGCTTTTGATAGGTTTTCCCTTCGGCTTTTATGCGGGCGATCTTGCGGGCGATCATGCCAATCTCCCGCTCGAAGTTCCGCACGCCGGCCTCGTAGGTGTACTCGCGCACGATGCGCTTGAGAGCCGGGGACTCGAACTGCACCCGGTCTTCATCCAAACCGGCTTCATCTAGCTGGCGTGGGATGAGGAAACGCCGGGCGATCTCCAACTTTTCTTCCTCAATATACCCCGGGAACTCGATCACCTCCATGCGGTCAAGCAGGGCGGAGGGGATTGGCCCGGTATAGTTGGCAGTGGTGATGAACATCACCTTCGACAGGTCGTACGCCAGCTCAAGGTAGTGGTCGGAGAAGGCGTGATTTTGCTCAGGGTCAAGCACTTCCAGGAGAGCCGAAGAAGGGTCACCGCGAAAGTCCTGCCCTAGCTTATCCACCTCGTCCAGCATGAACAGCGGGTTGATCGTGCCGGCCCGCCGCATGGTTTGCAGAATCCTACCGGGCAATGCGCCGATGTACGTGCGCCGGTGGCCGCGGATTTCGGCTTCATCGCGCACGCCTCCCAGCGACAGACGCACGAACTTACGCTCCAGAGCCTCGGCGATCGATCTGCCCAGCGAGGTTTTACCTGTGCCGGGTGGCCCCACGAAGCACAGGATGGGCTGCCTGGAGCGCTTGGGCTTTAAGCTGCGCACGGCAATAAACTCCAGGATGCGGTCTTTGGCCCGCGGCAAGCCATAATGATATTGCTCCAGCACCTGCGCCGCATGAGCCACGTCAAGGTTATCATCGGTCGTCGTGGTCCAGGGAAGGTCGAGAATCCAATCGATGTAGGTGCGGATGATGCCCACCTCGGGTGACATGGCTGGCATCTGGTTGAGGCGGTCAATCTCCTTCAAGGCTCGCAGCATTACCTCTTCAGGCAGGCTAATGCCCTCTACGCGCTTGCGCAGATCAGAAATCTCGCGCACCCACGGGTCAGTCTCACCCAGCTCAGTCTGGATCGCCCGCAGCTGCTCACGCAGGTAAAACTCGCGTTGCGTGCGGTCCACTTCACTCTGGGCTCGTGCATGGATCTGGTCTTCCAGCTCCAGCACATCCGCTTCCTGCGCCAGAAGCGCCACCACCTGCTTCAACCGCTCCACCGGGTTGAGCATCTGCAATAATTTCAAGCGCTCTTCCAGGGGCGGTGAGATAGCAGTGGTCACCATGTCTGCCAGCCATCCGGGCTCTTCGATATTAAGGGCGTACAAATAGGCTTCATCTGGCAGGCTGCGGTTGAGCTGGACGCACTTCTGGAACAGATCCAGGGCAGTGCGCATGGTGGCATCAATCTCGCGGTCTTTTTTGGTGGACTCAAATAATGGGCGAGCCCTGGCTATCATGAACGGCTCAATCTGGATGAATTCCACCAGCTCAAGGCGCCGCCGCCCCTGGGCAAGCGCCGAACTGGAACCATCGGGCATGTTCACCAGGCGTCCCACCGCCACTTCCACGCCGGTGGTCAGGAAATCAGAAACCTTGGGATTTTCGATGGTGGCATCACGCTGGGTGAGGGCGATCAGGGTGTGGTTGTCCATCTGGGCTTCCTCGATTGCCAGCAAGGAAGCCTCACGCCCCACAAACACCGGTGCCACCATGTGGGGGTAAATCACCAGGTCGCGCAGGGGCAAAACGGGGCACTCGATCAACCCATCCGTATCGGGAACGGCATCCGGCACGGTGTACAGCTCTTCTGTACGGCGGTGGACGGCTTCGCCGAAATCATCTTCCTCGTCGTGGTAATACCAATCACTATCCTTCATCAATATCTCCTGATCCCCGTTACCTTCTCCCAGTATTTGCGCGCTTCTGCCACCACGAATATGCTGCCGGTGACCAAAATCAAGCCATCCTCGCCTGCCAGATCCATTGCCTTTCCCAGCGCTGTAGGGATGTCCTCGATGCAATGCGCTTGCCGCCCATATCCTGCGGCCATCTCCACCAGCCTGGCAGGCTCGATGGCACGCGGGTGGAAGGACCTGACGGCGATCAGCTCCTTCACCTGCGGCATGAGCTCTTCCAGCATACCCTCGATGTCTTTATCCTCTGAAGCGCCGAACACCAGCACCACCGGCCTGCCCGGAAAGTATTCATCGAGTGTCAGGCGTAATTTCATCGCCGAATCGCGGTTATGGGCGCAGTCCAGCACAACGGGAGGGGCAACCTGGATGATTTCAAACCTTCCGGGCCAGAATGCATTGGCGAAACCCTCTTGTATCGCCTCCGGTTGAAATGCCAGCCCGCGCTGACTGAATATTTGAAGTATGCCATAGGCCGTTGCAGCGTTCACCAGCTGGTGCTCCCCCAGGAAAGGGATAGAAAGCGTGGCAGGGGTAATACCATCTGTGCCGCGCGGCCACACCTTGAATGTCTGTCCCTGCAGGGAGTGCGAGACCTCCTGGAAGCAAATTTCCCGGCCCACTTCCACCAGGCGTGTGCCTCGCTCACGTGCGATGCGCTCGATCACCAGGCGGGCTTCCTCCACCTGGCTGGAGCTGACCACCGGGATACCTGGCTTTATGATGCCCGCTTTTTCCCCAGCGATCTCGGCGAGCGTGTTGCCCAGCAGCTGGGTGTGGTCGTAAGAGATCGAGGTGATGGCGCTCACCACGGGCTGCACGATATTGGTGGCATCCAGCCGGCCCCCCAGGCCCACCTCGATCACCGCCACATCCACCTGTTGCATCGAAAAATACAGGAAGGCCAGGGCAGTGGTGATCTCGAAGGTGGTCAGGTCGGGTACGGCTGCCACGTAGGGCTTGAGCATCTCGATCATTTCCACCAGCCCGGCATGCGTGATGAACTGGCCATTGATCTGGATGCGCTCCACGTAGTCATCCAGGTGGGGTGAGGTGTACAGGCCCACTTTATACCCGGCCTCATGCAAGGCGGCAGCGCACAGAGCGCACACGCTGCCCTTGCCCTTGGTGCCAGCCACGTGGATGGTTGGGTAGCTCAGGTGCGGGTCGCCCATCGCCTCGGCCAAGGTGTGCATGCGCTCAATCTTGAACCTGTCGGGCGAATAGGTGCTGGTTTTCTGCAGGCTGAAATCCACGAAGCTGTACAGGTAATCCAGCGCTTCTTTATAGGCCACATCGATGTTTTTCATGGTCTAAGATTGTAACCCCGAGGGGTTGTATCGTGAAGAGGAATGGTATTGGCCGATGTGGTGAACCACCTGGAAATTTCTGAAAATCGTTCATGGTAGAATTACCGGGTGTCGTTCAGAGCCGTTAAAATCCTGCTAAAATTCGTCGAGGCTGTCATCGTGCTGGGCCTGGCAGTATTGATCCTGCCGCGCCTGGTCACCGCCCTGTATGCCATTCCACGCACCTACACCGTGGAGGCTGCCCCTGCCAGGCCGGTGGCCATCGTGTTCGGCGCCGGGCTGTATCGCGATGGCTCTCCTACCCCGGTGCTGAAGGATCGCATCGAGTCGGCTGCACGGCTGTACTTCGCAGGCAAGGTGCAAAAAATCCTGATGAGCGGCGACAACCGCTACCTCAGCTACAACGAGCCAGGAGCGATGATGGAGTATGCCGTCAACCTCGGCGTGCCGCGAGACGATATCGTGCTGGATTATGCCGGACGACGCACCTACGACACCTGCTACCGGGCGCGGAAGATCTTTGGTGTTAACGAAGCCGCGGTGGTAACCCAGAGCTTCCACCTGCCGCGCGCCCTGTACACCTGCAATGCCCTGGGCATCAAGGCCATCGGCGTGGCAGCTGACATAAGGGAATATCGCTACAGCTCGCTGGCCTATTGGAACCTGCGCGAGCTGCCCGCCACACTCACCGCCCTGGTGGATGTGCACCTGGCGCGCCCGCTGCCCGTGCTGGGCAAGGTGGAGCCGATCATATTCGAAATGCACTAAACCGATACACCAAACGTACATTCTTAGCTGTTGATGGAGAATTATGAACCGAACTGAAACCTTAAATATCGTCCACGAATACGTGAAAAATGAGAACCTGGTGCGCCACATGCTGGCAGTGGAAGCCGCCATGCGCTTTTACGCTGCCAAATACGGTGAAGACGAGGAGCTATGGGGTATCACCGGCCTGCTGCACGACTTCGATTGGGAGATCCATCCCACACTGGAAGAGCACCCACTGGCAGGTGAGCCCATCCTGCGCCAGCGCGGCGTGCCTGAAGTGGTGATCCACGCCGTGATGAGCCACGCCGACCACACCGGCATCCCGCGCACCACACGGATGGAGAAAGCCCTGTACGCCTGCGATGAGGTTACCGGGCTGATCACCGCCGTGGCTTTGGTGAGACCCTCCCACGCGCTATACGACCTGGAAGCCTCGTCGGTGAAGAAGAAGTGGAAAGATAAGGCCTTTGCGGCGGGTGCCAACCGGGAGGAGATCGCCAAGGCTGCCGAAGAGTTCGGGGTGGAGCTGTGGGAGCATGTGCAGAACGTCATCATGGCTATGCGCACGATAGCTCCCGAGCTGGGACTGGCGGGATAAAGCCAGCTGGCAGGTTGGAAGGTTGGAAGGTTTAAACGTTCTGAAAAAAGTAAGTATTGATTAGGCATTAAGTCTTTCATTTTTAAGGAATAAAAATTGCCATCTTGGTTGGTACCACCTTTTTAGTGTGAGAGGTGGTATTCGTTGCGCGCAAAAACGAATAGGAACGAATATTTTGGGCAGGGTGGTAATCAGGTAACTTGTAAGCAGGCAACAAGGTAAAAGGGCTGATCTGGTATCATCATGATGCGGAGGGTAATCACTATTCGGTGTAATTAGTCAACGAACAGGCTGACAACGGATTTTTTGCACGGATTTCACGGATTACACAATAGAAGGATTTCTTAGATAATTCGGCTAATCGTAGGGGCGGGTCTGAGAATTTCTCAAATTGTAATGAAGTGAGGATTTGAGATCCGCCCCTACGGCTTAGGTAAATGTACCGGCAAACTGGGGGAGGAAATTGGTTATTGAGCGGGTGGTATCCATATAGATGAATGGGTGGATGACAAAAAACATGGCGCCAACTGAGATCCAAGAGTGGCATGTAATTACATCCTATACCGGTAAAGATCAACCGGTATACGAGTGCGTTTATTTATAGATAAACTTATGAAGCCATCCATATCGATCAAAAACCAATCGATACGAAGATGATTTTATCAACGAAAGTCATATGAAATCATCTTCGATGTAATTACTCACAGAGAGAAGGGTTTGGATCACGAAAAGCACGAAAAAAACGAAACACGCGGAATGGGATGAAGTTTTTCAGCGGCGGTTGTAACCATGCCTTCGAAAAGCACCAGGGCAGCCTTTGTCGACCAGAAAAGGCGGAGGGTAATACACGATAACTGTCATCCGGTCATTACCCGATGTTCCTAAGAATTACGTATGTCATAATTTAGCCAAACTGTTCAGAATTGTAGGTCCAATATACCTCAGTTATCAAGGACGATTGTTTCAGCGGGCTTTATACCCGGTGAAATTTCGTATGTATCGTGACCGCCCACTTCGCAATGACTAAATTATAGAGGGTTTTATTCAATCGTAGACGATCACAAGGAACAGTTTAATCAATGAGTAATTACTCATCGATTATAGCACAAATGTTCTAATCCACAAGGGGTTTAAGCTGGAATGCGAATTTTTTAAGGTTTCGAAAGATTGGAAACACCATGGGTTGAAACCCATGGCTATTGAAAATGGGAAACCCGTTGAAGCGGGTTGGGTAGATAGCTGGACAATAACAATGCTGGGTTTCGCAAGTAAGCACAACCCAATCTGCTGCGTCGATGCTTTCTCCGCTCGCCTGCACGCCGACCTGTATCAGCGCAAGTTCTCGGCAGTCTGCCACTTCAATGACACCGGTGAGCTGATTAACTTCGTCAGCGAGGACCGCTACCAAACGGTTGGGAAGGAATACCTGCGCAACCGGTGGCGTATGCCTTTTTGGAATTACCGGGAAGTGGGTAGCCTGCATATCCCTAGCGAAGGTAAAGCTACCTGGCACCTGCCGGAAGGGAATTACAGCTACATCAAAATCAAGATCGAGGATGAACGGTACGTTTCATTCGGTGTAGAGCAGGTCGATTGGTTAGATTTAGACGGTTAAAGAAAATACGATCCATATTTATTAAATTACCAGGTCAGTAAGAAGAATCTCGAACTATATCATCGTTCTCTCAGCTTACGACGATATGCAAATTGCCACGCCATAAGAAGATCACTTGTGGCTCTCAATGACACTACAACGAAGTTGATGCCTCGATTTATGCTTGAAGATCCATTTGCTCGGTTGACAAAATTACCATCCTCCGCTAAACTTATTGGTAAATTGGCTATGCGAAATAAATATGCGCATGCCAGGCGAGGAGAATATGACCCCCGATTCCAAAATCCCATCTCACATCACCGGTCGCACATCTCTCATCCCGGCCATCAATTCCTGGCGCATCTACCTGGGCGACCAGGGCAAGAGCCCTCACACGGTGAAAGCCTTCACCGCCGACATGTTCATGCTAGCCGCCTACCTGCCCCCTGACCGACCGCTGGGCGATATCACCACCAACGAGCTCAATAACTTCCTGGAATGGATGCAGAAACACCGCGGCGTGCCCTGCAGCCCCAAGACCCTGGCGCGCCGTATCACCTCCATCAAGGCCTTCTTCCGCTGGCTGGCGCAATACGGAGTGATCGTGGTGGACCCGGGTGAAAAGGTGCTGCCCCAATCGGTGACCAGCCCGCTGCCCCAGGTGCTTAGCGAAGAGGAAACCCAGGCCGTGCTGGAGGCAGCCGCCAAACACCGCCAGGCACAACCGCCGGATGCGCGCTACTACGCCCTGCTGAAGCTGCTGCTGGATACCGGCATCAAGAAGAGCGAATGCCTGGCACTGAGCCCCAACCACATCGACCTGGACGCTCCTGATGGACCCTACCTGTTCGTGCGCTACGCCAGCCCCGCCCACCGCTATAAGGAGCGCAAGATCGCCCTCTCGCCAGAGTGGATCGAGGCCTACCAGGAATACAAGGCCCAGTACCAGCCCGCCGACCGGCTGTTCCCCTGGTCGCAGCGAAGGCTGGAATACCTGCTGGAAGACCTGGGCGTTGAAGCCGGGCTCACCAAGCACCTGTCGTTCGAGATGTGCCGCTGGACCTGCGCCCTGGACGACCTGCAGGCGGGCGTGGAAGCCAATAAGGTACGCCAGAAGATGGGCCTGTCACAGGTCCAGTGGCGCGAGGTGAGGCTGAAGCTGGAGAAACTAGGCGGCCTGGTGACTGAGCAGGCTGAGATGGAGCAGTGATCGACTCCCAGGCCTGACCCGACCAAACTCGCTTTGGCAGCAACCGGGAACCCACACAATATCATCGCCCGAGCACACCAATGGCCATTCAGGTCTTACCCGGGCGGGGATTTTCTGGTTGATCATCAGGTCGGTGATCTTAATTGAATGGCCACCCATGCCGAGTGGCTGCATCCGGTCACCAGATTTGCGGCTGCGCACCAGCAAGGGCAAGGTGAGTTCCGAAGCATCCAACCAGGCCTGGTACGGGTCTGTATTGGCAGCACTTTGCTGAATGGCTGACCCGGCATCGCTCACGAAATCTGCCACAAGCCGCCAGCCGCCGGTCAGGGAAAGCTCGCCGGGCACTTCCAGAGTAAGGGCTCCTTCGTGGTGAAGGGCGGGAAAATCATTGGCTGGCAGCCTGGCATGGCCTGCTGCAAGCCAGAAAAGCTCCCCCTCGCAGACCAAACTCAGCCCCACCATCAGGTCTGCCTGTCCATGGCTGCGCCTTTCCGACAGGAATCGCAAGCCTCGCTCAATGCACGCAAAATCGATATCGCGCAGGCTGGGGTAGTGCCAGGCGATGGCCCTGCGCAGCAGATAGCGCCGGATGGCGATGGGCTGCTGGAGGAAAGCCGCTTGCCTGAACGCCAGTGCGCCCCACTGCTCCCTCACCAGGACGGCTTGCCAGGCGCGCTCCACTTGCTGCATGAGATAGGCGTAGTCGGCCTGTAAAAGCTGCCCCTGGCGCAGCAGGTTCTCACGGATGCGCGGGTTATAGCCTTCCAGATAAGGCAGCAGCTCGTAGCGCAGGCGGTTGCGGAAATAAGTGGTGTCCTGGTTGCTATGGTCGATGGCGGGTTGGATGGCATGCTGGTCGAGGTAATCTATGATATCCGCCCTCCAGGTTAATAGCAAGGGGCGCACCAGCGGGATGTATTGACTCCAGGGATTGGGCAGCATTCGCGCCTGCATGCCCTGCAAGCCGGCCAAACCCGAGCCGCGCAGCAGGTGCATCAGGATGGTCTCCACCTGGTCGTCTGCGGTGTGAGCCACCACCACGGCGCTAACAGCCCGAGCTTCAGCCTGCTCGAACAGGTAGCGGTATCTCACCACGCGGGCAGCTTCTTCAACGGACAGGGTATGCTGCTCGGCGTAGGCGCGGACATCCAACCGGGTGGTGATAAATTCCACACCGAGGTGGCCGGTGAACTGCTGCACCATCAGCGCTTCGGCATTCGCTTCGGGACGCAACCCATGGTTCACATGGGCAGCGATAATGGGATATCCCAGCTCGTGCAGGATATGCAGCAGGTAAAGACTATCCGGCCCACCGGATACCCCCAAGAGCAGCAGATTTTCTTGATGTAAATCGCAATCTCGTTGTAAAATAGTTGCAAAACTGTCAGGCATCGTAAAATAAATTATAGCGTATAATGATTTGCGGTTTACCCATCCGTTTGAATACATTACCACATTACGTGACGGAAATTAGCATTATAAGGAGTTGGCTGGATGGCTGAAAAAATCCTCGTGGTTGATGATGATCTGGATACATTGCGATTGGTGGGATTAATGCTACAACACCAGGGCTACCTGATACAGGCTGCCAGCAATGGCATCCAGGCCATCAACATGGCCCAAACTGACAAACCTGACCTTATCTTGCTGGACATCATGATGCCCGAGATGGATGGCTACGAAGTGTCACGCAAATTACGTGCACACCCGGTGACCAACAACATCCCCATCATCATGTTCACCGCCAAAACCCAGGTGGATGATAAGGTGGCGGGATTTGAGGCCGGGGCGGATGATTACCTGACCAAGCCCACCCAACCGCGTGAGCTCTTTGCGCACGTGAAAGCGGTGATCGCCCGCGGTAAAAAGCCCATTAACCACGTACCGCCGCCCCCCACTTCTCGGACGCGTGGATATGTGACCGGTGTGATCAGTGTGAAAGGCGGGTTGGGCGTCTCCACATTATGCCTTAACCTGGGGATCAGCCTGCAGGCGCGTGGTAAGAAGAACGTGATCATCGCCGAGTTCCGACCCGGGTTTGGCACCATGGGGCTCGACCTGGGCTTTTTGAACCCACAGGGCATGCTGCGCCTGCTGCAAGCTCCTATTGAACAGGTCAGCCAGGAGTCAATCGATACCGAGCTGTACCTGCACAAGTCAGGCGTCAGGCTACTGCTGGCATCTTATGATCCGGCAGACGCCAAGTACATCACCGCGGTCGATCATTTTGACGCCATGTCAAGATACCTGGCTTACATGGCCTCCTTCGTGGTCCTCGACCTGGGTGCGGGGATTACCCCCATTACCGACCGCGTCCTGGCGCAATGCGATGAAGTCATCGTGGTGCTGGAACCGATACCCAACACGATCATACGCACCTTAAGCCTGATTGATGAGCTGGCAAGAAGGGGTTTTGGCGAGGGGCGGGTGAGCACCGTTCTCTACAACCGCCAGCGTACCGAGATGCAATACACGCTGGCACAGGTGCAGATGGAATACCAGCACCCCATCAGCATCGTTTTCACCGCCGCACCTGAACTCGTATACCAGTGCTCCAAGGCCAACGTGCCCCTGGTGATGCAGCACCCGGATAACCTTACCTCCCAACAGTTCACCAAGCTGGCCGATAACATCGTCAAGCGCGTGCAGGTCAAAGAATGACCGGCCCGTCCAGTGGGGTCAATGAAGCCATAAGCCAGGCAGCCAAACTGATCAAAAAATCACACCGCACGGTGGTACTGACCGGCGCGGGCATATCCACGCCCTCGGGGATCCCGGATTTCCGCAGCCCAGGGAAAGGTTTGTGGACCCGTTCAGACCCGATGGAAGTGGCCTCGCTCACCGCCTTCCGCCACAACCCGGAGCAGTTCTACGCCTGGTTCCATCCCCTGGCGGTCCAAATCTACACAGCCCAGCCGAATCCGGCGCACATCGCCCTAGCCAGGCTGCAGGCTGCCGGATTCATCACAACTATCATCACCCAGAACATCGATGGGTTACATTCACGGGCTGGGTCGGAGAACGTGGTGGAAGTGCATGGCACGCTCAGCACGCTAACCTGCACCAGCTGTTACCAGCAGGTGCCCTCTGATACGGTGCTGGATGAGTATATCGATAACTGCACAGTACCCCACTGCCCGATTTGCGGCAGCGTGCTGAAACCAGATGTGATCCTGTACGAGGAACAGCTGCCGTTGAAGACCTGGGCCAAAGCCGAGCAGGCCACCAGGGATTGCGAGCTGATGCTGGTGGCGGGCACCTCCCTGGAAGTGATGCCCTCAGCCAGGTTGCCCGTGGATGCCTTAGACCACGGCGCTCACCTGGTCATTCTTAACAACGCCACCACATTCATGGATGTGCGCGCCGATGTTGTGATCCAGGGGGATGTGGCCGAGACACTGCCTTTGATCGCCGACCAGGTGATAAATTCCTGACGGGTGGTTCGAATTCGCAGTTATCTCACTTAAGTTGATCGATGATATTCAATGATTTGCGGCCTAAAGCAGGTTATGGCTGGAGCAATATTTTCAGCACCCCGGGCCGGGCAGCGTGCTCGAATGCAGCCAAGCCCTGCTCTATGGGGTAGACTGCTTCGATCAGTGGGGATGGATCAACCTTGCCGGCAGCAAGCAGATTAAGAGCCGGCTCGAAGGGGCCGCAGCGCGAGCCGACCAGGCTCAGCTCATCCACAACGATGGATGAGAAATTAACTTCCTGGCTACCCTGGTAGGTACTTTTCAGCACGATGGTGCCCCGAGGGCGCACACACTTCCGGGCCAGGGTAAATCCCTGAGGTGTGCCGGTTGCCTCTACCACCAGGTCATACTTCTTCTCCCCAATCGCCGGTTCGGTGAGCGTGGTGATATTCCTACGGGCTAACAGTGCATGCTGGTTGAGGTGGCGGATCACCACATCCAGCTGGCAGCCGGTATTTTGCAGCACCTGCGCCACCAGCTGGCCAAGCCTACCCGCCCCGATCAGCAGCACCCGTTGCTGGTGATCCAGGTGTATCTGCTCGAGAATCTCACAGGCAGCAGCCAGCGGCTCGCTGAATACAGCCAGTTTATCGGGCAGTTGGGCGGGAACGGGGTGCAGGTTGCTGACAGGCAGCAAGAGATTCTCAGCGAAGCTGCCATTCCAGGCATGGATGCCCAAAGTTTTACGCTGCTCACAGTGGCGCGGCAAGCCTGCCCGGCAAGTGGCGCACTCTCCGCAAGCGATGTTGATCTCGCCCACCACCCGCTTGCCCATCCACGATTTGTCGGAAGGTGAGCTCACCACCACACCGACGAACTCGTGCCCGGGGATGCCTCGAAAGGGGTGGTAGCCGCGCAGCAGTTCCAGGTCGGTGCTGCAAATTCCCGCCAAGCTCACCCGGATCAGCGCTTCACCGGCGCGCGGCACGGGGATGGGCACATCCTCTCGAAAGGTGAGTTGCTGGTTTTCGAGCCATAAGGATTTCATTAAAGTAACCTTACCTGGCACCCCTGCGCCCGAACTGACGCTCTAATAAGTCTACCGATAAATGGATCATTGTCGGGCGGCCATGCGGGCAGGTGCGGGGTGACTGGCACACCTCCAGGTCGTTCAACAATGCCTGCTGTTCCTCAGGGGTGAGTACCTGGCCGGCTTTGACCGCCGCACGCTTGCACACCCGGGCGATAATGCGGGCTTCATTCTCTGCCAGCAGGGGCGTCTCATCCTCCTCGAAATCCTCTACAATCACCGCCAGCGCAGCCGAGGGGTCCATGCCCGACAGCAGGCTAGGGATGGCGCGCACCAGAAAGCTGCCCCTGCCGAACAGCTCCACGTGGAAACCCAGGCGGTTCAGCACCGGCAGCTGCTCTTCAACCAGGCGGGCGCTGCCGGCGGGCAGGTCAACGCTCACCGGCTGGAGCAAGACCTGGGCAGGGATGTGGCTGGATCCATCGGGTGAATGGCCGGATTCCTGCCATATGGCCAGGTAGCTTTCGAATAATACCCGCTCGTGGGCGGCGTGCTGGTCGATCAGGTATAAACCATCGGGTCCCTCCGCCACCAGGTAAGTGGAGGCGATCTGGCCCACCAGCCTGAGCAAGGGCACTCCCGCGCCAGGCAGGCTGGCCTGCCCGAGCTGCCCGGAACCAGCTGCCTGTGAAGGCAGGATGGTGGGAGCCGCTGGGTGTTCGTCCAATCCGGCTGCGATCGTCCACGCCGGGTCGACCTGCCTGCCAGCAGCCGGCGGAGGTTGCCGGTCATACCAGCGTAACCCACCCCCCAGAGATGGTACTGGTGAATGAGCCAGCAATGCCCGGCGGACAGCACGCTGGACGCCACGAAAGACCAGGTCGGCATTCTTGAAGCGCACCTCTGCCTTGGTGGGGTGAACGTTCACATCCACTTCCTGAGGTGGCAGCCGCAGAAAGAGCATGGCGATGGGGTACCTGCCCACCATCAGCAAGGTATGGTAGGCCTGGACCAATGCTGTGCCAAGCGCAGGATCGTGTATGGGGCGCCCATTGGCGAAGAAGCTAATCTCACGCCGGTTGGAGCGGCTAAGGCTGATGGGGCTGACGAAGCCCGTAATGGAAAGCCCTTGCTCCTCGGCCAGCACTTCCAGCATCTGCCGAGCCACTTCCACGCCGTACATGCCGGCCAGGATCTCCCGGCGGTTACCGTTGCCGCTGGTGAGCAGGGCAGGCCGCTCTTCCTGGTAGAGCTGAAATTGTACCTGCGGATATGCCAGCGCATAGTGTGTGACCAGCTCGTCGATATGGCGGCGCTCGGTGGTGGGGTGCTTTAAGAATTTCAGACGGGCGGGGACGTTATAGAAAAGGTCTTCCACACTCACCACAGTACCCGGGGGAACACCTACAGAGTGGATGCCCACCACTCTGCCGGCCTCCACTTGCAAGCGCGCCCCACTGGGTGCGCTGGCATTGCGGGAGGTGATGGTGAGGCGCGAAACCGACCCGATGGAGGCCAGTGCTTCACCTCGGAAACCCAGAGTCTCGATCTTGAACAGGTCATCCGCAGAGCTTAGTTTGCTGGTGGCGTGCCGTTCTACGGCCAATAGCAGCTCCTGCTCGTCAATACCGCAGCCATCATCAGCGACTTCCACCAACCTACGGCCGGCTTCGCGCACGATAATCTTGATGTGGGAAGCGCCGGCATCCAGGGCATTTTCGAGTAATTCCTTGACCACCGAGGCAGGCCGCTCAACCACTTCGCCGGCAGCGATCTGTGATGCTACTTCGGGAGATAACACGTAAATGGGCACGGGAATATTATATAACAGGCTTGGGCTTTTCTTTCATTATCTCGTATAATAACCGGATGCGTTATAAGAGCCTGTTTTTCGACCTGGATGACACGTTATACCCCTCTGCAAGTGGATTATGGGAGGCCATCAGGGCCAGGATGAACACCTACATGCAGAAATTCATGGACCTGCCCCTGGACGAGATTTCCGCCATTCGCCAGGGATACCTGGAAAAATTTGGCACGACCTTGAGAGGATTGCAATCGCAATACCAGGTGGATGCCGATGATTACCTGGCCTACGTGCATGACCTGCCCCTCGAAAAATTCATCAAGCCAGACCCGGAACTGCATAAATTGTTGCTCAGCCTGCCCCAAAAGCGCTGGATATTCACCAACGCAGACCGCAACCACGTGAGAAAGGTGATCAGTATATTGGGCGTGGCAGATTGCTTTGATGGCATTATCGATATCCATGCGGTGGAATTCGCCTGCAAGCCAGATAAGCTGGCTTACCAGCGAGCATTGAGCATCACCGGCGACGACGAGCCTTCCAGCTGCGTAATCTTCGACGACGCGGTACGCAACCTTGCCCCGGCTGGCAAACTGGGCTTTTACACTGTGCTGGTGGGTAAAGATGGTCCTGAACCGCAGGTGGACCGGGTGATCCCCAGCCTGCACATGCTGAAAGAACACATGCCTGAATTGTGGGAGAACGACCGGTAGGCGGAATGGCGATGAAAAGCAAGCAAATTTCGATGGAGCAGGCTGTGGAACTGGTTCACACCGGCAGCATGCTGGCGTTGGGCGGTATGACTCTTTTCAGGCGCCCCGTGGCATTTGTGCAGGCATTGATCTGCCATTACCAGAAAACCCACCAACCTCATGACCTGAACTTGCTGGCATTCACAGCCGGCTATGAGAGCGACCTGCTGCTGGGTGCGGGGATGGTATCGCACGTGCGTTCCTGTTACTTCGGCCTGGAGATTTTCGGTTTCGCACCCATGTATACCGCATTAGCCAACGCTGGTAACGTGGAGACCATCGAAGAGACCGAGACCAGCATCGCCATGGGGCTACGCGCCCAGATGGCCTCAGTTGGTTTTATGCCCGGGCGTGGCTGGATTGGCACCGACCTGCCTAAGCTGCGCCCAGACGTGCACACCGTGATCGACCCCTACAGTGGAGAAGAATTGATGGCTTTCCCGGCCATCCAGCCAGACGTGGCGGTGATCCATGCGTTGAAAGCGGACCTGGATGGCAATGCCTTGATCGGGGATAACAAGGGCGTGGATATTGAATTGAGCCTGGCTGCGAAGGAGGTGATCATCACTGCTGAAGAGCTGGTTCCCGAACTGGCCAAAGCAGACCTGGTGGCGCCAACCATCACCGCTGTGGTCCTGTCGCCTAAGGGAGCCTTACCCACCTCGTGCCACCCCTTATATCCGCTAGATACGGGAGCGATCCTGCAATATACCGAGCAGGTCAGTGACCAGGAATCATTTAATCGTTACCTGGCAAGGTTGAATTAACGATTCTTAACTTTAATATAATGATCTTTATATAATGCATGCTTATACTCGTATGAGAGTCGGGAGAAATGATGGAACCCATGAACAACAGTAATAAAATCCTAATTGGATGTGGGGTAACTTTCTTAGTGGTAGCCTGCCTGGCAGCAGGTTTTATCGGCGGTTATATCACTCGAGGGGTAGCGGTAAACATACCAGAAATCTCCACACAGGTAGCTTCGCCGTCTACCAGCACGGATGAGCTTTTCAAGCCTTTCTGGGATGCCTGGCAGATTGTGCACGATGAATACCTGGTACAACCGGTTGATGATGAGCAGATGATGCAGGGAGCAATCCGAGGCATGATGGATTCACTAGGCGACCCGCATACTGGCTACATGAACCCGGTTGAGTACAGCGATGCCACCGCACCCCTGGAAGGTTACTCTGGCATCGGCGCCTGGGTTAACACTGAGGGCGAGTTCCTGACCATCGCCGAGCCGATCAAAGGCTCACCGGCCGAGGCTGCTGGATTGAAAGCTGGCGACCAGATCATCGCCGTTGACGGAGAAGATATGTCTGGCAGGCTGGCAGAAGTAGCACGCCAAAAGGTGCTGGGGCCAGCAGGCACCCAGGTGGTATTAACCATCCAGCGTGAAGGTGCCGACCAGCCTTTCGAGGTTACCATTACCCGGGCTCAGATCACCATTCCCAGCACTGAATACAAGATGCTGGACGGGAATATCGCCTATGTGCGCTTGAACGCTTTCTCAGATACCACCGGTAGTGAGCTTCATGCAGCATTGACCGACCTGCTGGCTCAGAATCCCAAGGGCTTGATCCTGGACCTGCGCAATAATGGCGGCGGGTATTTAGACCAGGCGATCCAGGTGGGATCTGAATTCCTGGCAGAGGGTGTGGTGACTTATGAAGAATTTGGGGACGGCACTCGGAATACATATCAAGTTTCTGGGAAAGGAATTGCCACCGACATCCCCATGGTTGTTTTGATCAATGAATGGTCGGCATCAGCTTCTGAAGTGGTTTCTGGAGCCTTGCAAGACCATGGCCGTGCGCAATTGGTGGGCGTCACCACTTTTGGAAAAGGCACGGTGCAGAATTGGATTCCGCTGGCAGGTAATGAAGGCGCAATCCGAGTGACCATCGCCCGCTGGCTGACGCCCAACGAGCGTAATGTGACCGGCACGGGAGTAACACCCGATGTCGAGGTGCAAATTACGGATGCAGATGTACAGGCCGGGATCGACACCCAGCTAAATAAGGCGGTTGAAATTCTATCTCAACCTTAATGTTCTTTCTGCAACCTTGAGATAAAAATAGCGTTAAATAATATGGGTAAATTTCCAAGGAGGCACCCACATGTTTTTTCTTGATCCAACCTATTTGCTATTCATGATACCGGCATTCATATTGATGCTGGTGACACAAAGCTATGTGAATGGGGCATACAAAAAGTGGAGTAAGGTGGCAGTCAGCAGTGGATTAACCGGCGCCCAGGCTGCCCAGCGATTGATCTCAACGGGGGGATTGAACGTCAGTGTGGATGGGATTCGCGGCAAGCTATCCGATAATTATGATCCACGGCAAAAGGTGCTTCACCTTTCTGAAGGCGTGTATAATGGCTCGTCTGTAGCTGCACTGGCAATTGCAGCCCATGAGCTCGGCCATGCCATGCAAGACCGGGACGGATATTTCCCCTTACGGTTACGAGCCGCCATGGTGCCGGCAGTCAGTATTGGTTCCTACCTGGGGTGGATCTTGATCTTCCTCGGGTTGCTGATCCAGCAAACCCAAATCGCCTGGCTTGGAGTGCTGGTTTTTTCTGGTGGTGCTCTCTTTGCCCTGGCAACCCTGCCTGTAGAATTAAATGCTTCCGCACGCGCCAAGGAATTATTGACCAATACTGGATTGATCGTGGGAAATAATGAACGGCGCGGCGTCAACAACGTGCTCAATGCCGCGGCATTAACCTATGTAGCGGGATTGGTCACTGCAGTTATGCAGCTGCTTTATTTCGTCTCATTAGTTGGAGGTATGGGGGGACGCAGGCGCTAGGAAGATCTGATATACCAATTTTCGCGGCAATATATCACTATTTATTGTTGAGAAGATTGGTATAATTTATTTTATGCGAAAATTCATCATCGCAATACTACTACTTCTGGGATTTCTTTTCGTTTTTTTCAGAATAGCAGAAATTCAATCGATCGGAGCGACATTAGAGAGGGGGGACTGGTGGTTTTTGGTCTTAGCCTTTGCAATTGAAGGGGTATGGGTACTTAATTTAGGCGCCTCCTTCCGTTCAATCTACCATGCCATCGGAATCGAAGAAAAAATCGGTATATTATCGCTGATCGTCGGAGCGGCTAACTTCATCAACACTGTTGCCCCATCTGGCGGGGTCGGGGGATTAGCAATTTTCATGAGCGAAGCACGGCGCAGGAATTACTCTCCCGGCAAGGCAGCAGTAGGGGGCGTGCTGTTTTTACTATTTGATTACCTGGGATTAATTGCCATTGTGCTGGTTGGTATCATCATCCTGGTGAGGCGTGATGACCTAACCACAGTGGAAATCCTGGCTTCATTAGCACTGATGGGGCTGGCGGCGCTGTTTGCCTTCTTGTTAAAGCTGGGCATGCAATCAGCAGAAGCGCTCGGAAATGCTTTAGCCAGAATGGGGCGTTTCATCAACCGCATACTCAAGCCCGTCCTTCACCGCGAATATGTATCAGAAGAAAAGGCACGTGAATTTGCATTGGAAGCTGCTGAAGGCCTGCAGAGAATGCGCCGGAATCCTAAAAGCGTGATCATGCCGCTGATCCTGGCGGTAACCAATAAAATCTGGCTGATCCTCATCCTGACCCTTACATTCCTGGCTTTCAGAGTGCCCCTCTCTCCGGGGACGATCGTGGCCTGTTTTAGCATTGGATATCTGTTCGTCATCATTTCACCGACACCATCAGGGTTGGGTTTTGTGGAAGGCGCCCTGACATTGGCGATGACCTCGATGTATGTATCGCTGGAAGATGCAGCGCTCATAACCCTAAGCTACCGGGGAATAACCTTTTGGATCCCGATGCTGTACGGGATGGTTTCACTACGCATGCTCGAAAAAGTGGGTATAAAGCCCAATAACCATAGCGACAACCAGATTGAATTTCTGCCGGAAAGCAAGAACGATTCAGGCAACGGCTTCATAAAATCGTTTAGAAAACATATTTTTCGGAAACGAACTTCTGAGGGGTGATCAACCAATAACAAGTAAAGCTCCTGCAGCTCTACGGTGACGGAAAAACAGGTATTTTTACATATTTGTGTGATTAATGTTTGACCAATCTATATGCATCGGTTATAATCGAAAATCGTTTTATCAAGCCGATAAATTATGAGAAGGATTCAGGTACTACAGGATGCCAAAGCGAACTTATCAACCGAAAATTCGCCGCCGAGTGCGGGTGCACGGCTTCAGGGAAAGGATGTCAACCGCCGATGGAAGGAAGGTATTAAAAGCGCGCCGTCTCAAGGGGCGCTATCGCCTTACGGTAAGAAGCAACAACCACGTTAAGAAGATCAACTGGCGTGGGTGAACCGCAATTTCCGTCTGACACAATCAACCGATTTCAAGCGGGTGAGGCGTGGTGGAAGGTCTTATGCTCACCCGCTCTTTGTGTTGGTGGTTATGCCAGCAGAAGGACAGAGCACGCGAATTGGTGTGACAGCCGGCCGCTCGCTGGGTGGAGCAGTGCAAAGAAACCGGGCCAAGCGTTTGATCCGCGAGGCCATTCGCCCATATCTGCCACGACTACAACCTGGTTGGAAGTTCATCATCATTGCTCGATTGCCAATATTAACTACCCGGTTTGCGGAGATTCGAACTTCGTTATACCAGCTGCTCGTAAAAGCTGATATTGTAATAAGTAACCATGAATCATGAAATACCAGATGAAATAGAAAATCAAATAGAACCCCGCCTGCGTGATTTGCCGGTAACCTTGAGGAATTTACCACGTATATCATTACTGGCGCTGATTCGGCTTTACCAGATGACCTTTGCACGTTCATTGCCTGCAAATACATGCCGTTTTTATCCAACCTGTTCGCATTACGGTTACCAGGCTATCTATAAATACGGTGCCATCAAGGGAAGTGTTATGGCTGCCTGGCGTGTTTTACGCTGCAATCCCTTCAACCGAGGTGGTTTCGATCCTGTACCCTAGAAAAGACAACCGATGAAATTAAAAAAAACCATCCTACTTAGCATCTCAGTTTTATTTTCTCTCATGCTGTCTGCATGCAGCAGCACAATTTACGCTTCAACGGGCTGGCAGGGGTTAACAGCAAATCCCGATGCAAGCACAGCCTACCTGGCCGCTGGTTCACAGGTATATGCGGTGGATGTGAATACCGGCTCCGAAAAATGGCGCTATCCCCAATCGGCCAACTCGAGGATTAACTTCTATGCCAACCCGGTATTAACCCTTGACGGGCAACAATTGCTGGTTGCCAGCTATGACAGCTATCTTTACAGCATTGACCCCTCGACTGGCACCCAAAAATGGTCTTATAAAACATCGAACCGGCTGATCGCTGCGCCACTTGTAACCCAGGATATGATTTACCAGCCGTCATCGGATCATTCTATTTATGCACTCAACCTTTCAGGCACACTGGTATGGAAGGCAAAAACCGGTGCCCCGATATGGGCCACACCCACCGTAACCCCAGATTGTGGTTGTGTTTACGTGCCTTCAATGGACCATTACATCTATAAATACAATGCAGCCGATGGCACATTGCTCGTGAAAAGTGAAAATCTCGGAGGCGCCGTAGTGGGCACGCCCGCCATCGGCACTGATGGAACCCTGTACGTAGGCACTTTCAATAAGGAGATGCTGGCACTAGATCCCACAAATCTTTCAATCAAGCTGCGCTATTCGACCCAGGATTGGGTGTGGGGCGGTCCAGCTTTGTATAATGATGTTATCTACTTCGGTGACCTATCCAGCTCCTTCTATGCCTTGAAAACAGCGGACCTGACTGCAAACTGGCGCATCCAGGCAAATCATTCCATCGTGTCAACACCGGCAGTCAGCGGAGAAAACATCTACTTCGCCACTGAATCCGATACGATTTATATCGTCAGCACCACAGGCAGCGTTGTGAATCAGAAAGTCATTGGCGGCGTGGTATACTCATCGCCGGTCATCGCCGGTAATACCTTACTGGTGGCACCCACCGGCAATTCATCCCCACTGGTTGCGTTGAGCCTGGACGGGAATACCCAAAAGTGGCTATTCACACCATCCAAATAGACGGATCGAGATACGGAGATAGACTTTTATGAACATTTGGAACACAATCATATTAGGCCCGATGGTGAATATCCTGATCTGGATATATAACCTTGTATTCCATAATTTCGGGATAGCGATCGTGATATTTACCATCATCATCCGCCTGATCACCTACCCACTCACCGCCCAACAGCTTAAAAGCACCAAGAGGATGCAAGAGCTGACCAGCTCGAAGAAATACCAAGAGATCCAGAAAAAATACAAGGATGATCGTGAGAAATTAGCCCAAGAACAGATGAAGCTCTACCAGGAGCTGGGGATTAACCCATTTAGCTCCTGTTTGCCGACCATCATCCAATTCCCCATCATGATTGGTTTGTACCAGGCGATCAGCCTGGCAATGGCTTCGGCACCGATCCAACTGCTCAATCTCAGCCAAAATTTATACACTTTCATTCCTGCAGCCGCGCTGATCCCGCTGAACAGTAAATTCTTATGGATGAACCTGGGCCTACCCGAGATAGCTACGCCATTGATCTCGATCGGCACTTTTGCTATCCCCATCCTCACCATCCTAGTCGTCTTGACCACCTGGCTGCAATCCAAACTGATGACCCCACCCTCCACCACTCCAGGAGACCAGGGTGCCGCAATGTCGAACATGATGACGCTCAGCATGCCGGTCCTGATGGGTTTCATTGCCTATTCACTATCATCAGGTTTAGCTTTATACTTTATTATCAGCAATATTCTGGGTATCGCACAATATGCCCTCATGGGCAACGTCCATTGGAGTAACTTGCTACCCAAGCGCAAGGTGGCTAAAGCGAAGTAATCGTTCGTTAAGGGGTTGTTATCAACAGGAAGATAATCATGAATTCACAACATGCGACCATTGAAATAATTGCACCAACAATAAATGAAGCGATTGAAAAGGGACTAGCCGAGCTTGAATTAACGCGTGAGGCGGTTGATATTGAAATTTTAGATGAAGGCAGCAAGGGGCTATTTGGGTTAGGGTCGCATCAAGCCCGCGTACGACTGATCGTCAAGCAGAATGCGTCTGCAGACAACGTCGCTGAACGAGTCAGGTTGGATTCTGATACTGCCTACCCGGAAAGCAACGAACAGGAAGAGTTCGCCAAGCCTGTGCGCATCCCTCCTGCCAACACGAAGGAAGAGATCCAGCTGCACGTTGCCCAGGAAACGGTGAGCGAGTTGTTGAGGAAAATGCAAGTACAGGCGCAGGTCGAAGCATCTTATAGTGAAGTTGACGAGGTGAGAGGCAAGCGCGCCATCCTGGTGGATATTACCGGAAAAGATCTCAGCGTACTCATCGGCAAACGCTCAGAAACACTAAACGCATTGCAATACATCTCTCGTTTAATCGTATGCAAAGAGCTGGGGGAGAATGTCTCTGTGGTCCTGGATGTGGAAGGTTACCGGACGCGCCGTGAACGCCAGTTACGCCAGCTTGCCCACCGTATGGCCGAGCAGGCGGTAAAAACCGGCCGCAAGCAGACCCTCGAGCCCATGCCTCCTAATGAGCGCCGCATCATCCACATGGAGCTTAAAGAGGATGAACACGTGACCACGGAGAGCTTTGGAGAAGAACCCCATCGAAAAGTGACCATCATTCCAAAAGAGTGATCAGCGATTATCGAAGAGGCTGCATCTCTAAAAAGCAGCCTCTTTTTTATTTCAGGTATAATCTATCCATGTTCAGTATTACCCCGCTTGAACCGATTAATTATCTCATCATCGGCCACTTAACCTATGATATCACGACATCAGGTCCACGAATCGGCGGGACAGCCGCTTATGCTGGCTTGACTGCCCATGCACTGGGCCTGAAAGTCGGAATTGTCACCTCCTGGGGAGCAGAACTGCACCTGGATAACCTCAACCAGATCCCTATCATCAATTACCCGGTAGAACATTCCACCACATTTGAGAACATCTATTCGGCTAAAGGCCGCGTACAGGTGGTGCACACGGTGGCTCCCCGGTTAAACTACCACATGATCCCTGAGCCCTGGCGTGAGGCGCCAATCGTCCACCTTGGCCCGGTAGCCCAGGAGGTAGAGCCGGGTTTGGTGAGGTATTTCTCCAATGCACTGGTGGGGGTCACTCCCCAAGGCTGGCTGCGTGAGTGGAATGGACAGGGACATGTGCACTACACCGACTGGCCCGAAGCATCATTTATATTGCAAAACTCAGGCGCAGCCGTGTTGAGCATCGAAGATGTGCTGAACGATGAATCACGGGTAGAAGAGATGGCCTCCGCTTCTCGAATCCTGGTTATTACTGAAGGGGAAGCCGGCGCGCGTGTATATTGGAATGGCGATGTGAGACGCTTCAGGCCTCCCAAGGAAGTGGAAATTGATTCCACCGGGGCAGGTGATATCTTCGCTGCGGCTTTCTTCACCCGCCTGTACATTACACGAGATCCGTGGGAATCGGCGCGTTTTGCTAATCAAATTGCAGCCACCTCGGTCACACGCTGTGGGTTGGACGGCATACCGACCACGGAAGAAATACAAGAGCACCTAATCGAGGTACTTTAATGGGGCGCATCTACACGATTGCCAACCAGAAGGGCGGCGTTGGGAAAACCACCACAGCGGTCAACCTGGCAGCGTTCATGACTTCCTTCGGACAACGCGTTTTGCTCGTTGACCTGGACCCCCAGGCAAATGCTACCTCATGCCTTGGAATTGATAAAAAGATGGTCCATAACAGCGTTTATGAGGTGATTATCGGTAGCGCTCCGGCACTGAAGAACATCCTGTACAACCCGCGCTTAAAACTTTCCTTGCTGCCCTCTTCGCCTGCACTGGCCGGCGCTGAAGTGGAGCTGGTTTCGGTGATTGCCCGTGAGACCAGGTTGAGGGAAGCCCTCCACCCAATCATCAACCGCTATGACTATATCCTGGTGGATTGCCCTCCTTCTCTGGGCCTGTTAACCTTGAATGGTGTGGTAGCTGCGCAAGATGGGGTGATCATACCCGTTCAATGCGAATATCTGGCATTGGAAGGTATCGGCCAGCTCAACCAAACCTTATCCCGCATCCGTAACGCCCTTTTTCCCAGCCTACGCGTGAGGGGCGTCATCCTGACCATGTTCGATGTTCGCACCAGGCTGAGCGCAGATGTGGTGCGTGAGATTAACCGCCACTTTCCCGACCTGGTATTTGCAACCATCATCCCTCGCTCGGTGCGCCTAGCAGAAGCACCATCTTATGGCCAGCCTATCTCTGTATATGCCCCTGGCTCCACTGGCGCCATCGCTTATTCCAACCTGGCTCGAGAGATCCTCATGGGTGATGGTATCTTGATTCCAGAAACCGTTCAAACTACAGTGAGTGCAGAATGACAAAAAAAAGTGGCCTTGGCCGAGGGCTTGATGCCCTCATCCCTGAGGGAGAATTCGCTCCCGAAATACCTGCTACCATTCAAAGCCGCGGTTATGAGAGTATTCCCATTGGTGATATCCAGCGCAACCCACGCCAGCCACGCTCGCAGATGGACCAGGAAGAGCTGGCTGAATTGGCGGCCTCGATTCGTGAGCACGGTATCTTACAGCCCCTGATTGTGAGCCCATCTGATGAGGGTGAGAAATACCTGCTCATCGCCGGCGAGCGCCGGTTGATTGCTGCCGGCCTCGCCGGGTTGGATGCTGTACCGGTGATCATACGCGAAGCTACGGAACAAATCCGCCTGGAATTAGCCTTGATCGAGAATGTCCAGCGCACCAACCTGACGCCTCTGGAAGCAGCTGAAGCCTACCGGCAGCTAGCCGATGATTTTAACCTGTCGCATGAGCAGATCGCCCAACAACTGGGCAAAAGCCGGGTGGCCATCAGCAACACCCTGCGTTTGCTCAACCTGCCGGACGATGTCCGCCAGGCACTGGCAAATGGAGCAATATCCGAAGGGCATGCGCGAGCTTTGCTGGGCCTGCCGAATGCCCAGGCGCAATCAGCTGTCTTACAAACCGTCATCAAGCACGAGCTGAACGTGCGTAAAACAGAGGAGCTGGTGCGGAAGTTCCAAGGCCAGAGGCCAGTTACAGATACCAAGCCTGCCCCCAAGCCCGACCTGACTTACCTGGAAGAACGCTTACGGGACAGGCTGGGAACACGCGTCAGCCTGCACCCCCGCAAGAATGGCGGCACCCTGGTGATCCACTATTATTCTGAAGAAGAGCTGGATGCACTGGTGCTGCGCATCCTTGGCCAGAACGAATAAATCCTGAAGATGCTGACCATCTACAATGCACGTATCCATACATTGGATGGGCTTCATCCAATCGCTACAGCCGTTGCCATAGACCAGGGCAGGGTGATACAAACCGGCAGTGATGATGACATACTGGCAAACTTCAGCGCTGCAAAGACAGTAGATGCCAATGGCCACTCGATCATCCCGGGGCTTACCGACGCTCACATCCACATGGAAGCGTATGCCCTGTCTTTACAGAAAGTGGATTGCGAAACCTCCACCCTCCAGGAATGCCTGCAAAGGGTATCGAGGCGGGTTGGCACGGCACAAGCGGGGGAATGGATCCTGGGCCATGGATGGAACCAAAACAGCTGGCCCGAGGGATACGGCAACGCAAGTATGCTGGACGAAATTGCACCACATAACCCGGTATTCCTGACCCACAAATCATTGCACTCAGCCTGGGTGAACTCAATGGCCCTGCACACTGCCGGCATCCGGTGCGATACTGCTGATCCTGGTGGAGGGAGAATTGGACGCTTGCCTGGTGGCGAGCCCGATGGCATCCTTTTCGAATCAGCCATGGAATTGCTGGAAAACGCCATACCATCTCCTGACCTGGAACAGGTGACCAGGGCGCTTGAAGCTGCCATCCAGCAGCTCTGGCAAATGGGGCTGACAGGGGTGCATGATTTTGACCACAAGCGTTGCTTTTCGGCGCTGCAGCAACTCCACCAAGAAGGCAAGCTGCATCTCCGGGTATTAAAAGGCATCCACAGGGAAGATCTGCCTCATGCGATTGAGCTGGGCTTACGCTCAGGTTTTGGCGACGATATGCTGCGTATTGGCCCGCTCAAATTATTCGCTGATGGCGCATTAGGACCGCACACCGCCGCAATGCTCGAGCCATACGAGGATGATCCCCATAACCTGGGCATGCTGAACATGGATGAACAAGAATTGGTTACGCAAGGACGGATGGCGGTGGAAAATGGCATCAGCATGGCCGTGCATGCCATCGGCGACCTGGCCAACCGCGCCATTCTTAATGCCTATGCGCAACTAAGGGAATATGAGCATTCCTCGGCCATCACCAATCAGCGATTGCTGCGCCATCGTATCGAGCACGTCCAGGTCATCCAGCCTGCCGACATCCCAAAATTCACCCAGCACAACATTATCGCTTCCATGCAACCCATCCATGCCACATCGGATATGCACATGGCTGACCAGTATTGGGGAGAGCGCGCCGCTTATGCTTATGCGTGGAGGAGCATTTCAGACCACCAAATCCCGCTCATCTTTGGCTCGGATGCGCCGGTGGAATCTCCCAACCCGTTCAAGGGCATCCACGCGGCAGTTACCCGCCGGCGGGCAGATGGCTCCCCCTCCCCACAGGGCTGGCATCCTGAGCAGCGGTTAACCGTCGATGAGGCAATCCACGCTTATACCACCGCACCGGCATATGCATCGGGCATGCAGGAACGGTCAGGCATGCTGGCTCCCGGGTGCCTGGCAGACCTGTTGATCCTGGATAAAGACCCTTACAGTTGTCAGGCAGAAGAAATCCTGGACATCCGACCCGTTGCCACCATGGTCGCCGGAGAGTGGGTTTTCACACAGCTTGAATAAAAACGCCGGAAATCATCCGGCGTTTTTTACCAGTTATAAGTCAGAAATTCTCAGGGAATCATGCCGATGGCAATCGGTTCCGTGCGCACCAGGTCAGCGACCACCACCAGGCGATTCAGGTACAGGTGGTTTTCCTCATCCCAATCCACACATGTAATCAAGGAAATTTGTGCGTCATCCGTGGGTGAAACCACTGACAGGTCGCCAGCATCGCTGACTAAACTCTCACGCACCTGGTAGGTATAAATATTCTGCTCGGTATACAAGAGCACCAATTCACCTGTGGGTAATTCACCCAGGTGGCGGAATGGACCATCACCCAACCCAGCTACGGTTACATGACCGGTTAAAGCGGTATTGCTTCCCAACCCTGGCCAGGAGGTATTACCCATCCAGGCAATTTCCTGGCGAAGACCCTCAATCAGCCAGGTAAACCCATCGAATGGCACATATTTAACCACCGTATCGAGCATCAGAGCCGGGATCACGATGCGGGTGATGGCACTGGTATCCGGCTCAGGCTCACCAGGCTGGGGGGTTATGGTGATCACGGGGGAAGGGATGGGATAATCGGGCAGGGTGACAATGGGGATGACCGAATCAGGGGTTGAAAAAGCGGAGGCGGGGCGCCAAGGAAGGCTGGTTGGGGAGTTATCCCCTTGTTCGGCAATATCATTAGAATATGCAGGCGTGAGATATAAAGACTGGGCTTGCCTCTGCGACCCCAAGAATCCGAAGGCCGGTATGGCAGTCACGAAACCCACCAGGACCAGCAGTGCACCTCCCACCAACATGCACAACTTCGCCTTTTGCGAGGGGTGTTTCGCCCAGACAACCAGGGCTAGCAAGAGACCACCTAATACGAATAAAACCAGGCTGGAGATTATGCCGGCAGGTCTTACTCCTTCTCCCCTCCAGTTTAATGGCAGCTGGCCGCTTCCGGGTAATGTCGAGGCTAACATTGTATAAGAACGGCTGGCAGTTTTCGACTGGCCTTCGTCAAATGTTAATGTGACGGTCTCAGTATCAGTCTGGTTTTGAGCCGGTGCAGTATTCAGCTTCGCCGTGAAAGTAATGTTGACCTCTTCGCCCGGTGCCAGGTCACCGATAGTGAGGAAGAAATAGCGCGTATATTTTACGAGGGTTCCCTTGTCTTTCTCGACGGTGATCAACGATATATTGGAAGGGAAATCTGAGCAAAACACGCTGACATTATGACTGGGCCCAGTCCCTGTGTTACGAATAAGTGAAGTAAACGTAAAAGTTTCACCCGCTTTGGCCTGTGATGGAGAAACATTTAGCGTAATCGAATTTTTAGGTGTCAGCGTTCCGGTGGCCGTCGGTGTAGGCGGTGTGCCGGTTATTGTGGGCGTAGATGTGGAGGTAGAAGTGGAGGAGGGTGTGGGGGTGATGGAAGG
>CAYLPS010000011.1:0-60370 GCA_964385625.1 uncultured Anaerolineaceae bacterium
CGGGGATGAGAGGGCTGGTATTGGTGTGCCCCCAACGAGGTTCGAACTCGTGTTTCAGCCTTGAGAGGGCTGCGTCCTGGGCCGCTAGACAATGGGGGCGTAGAGCGTCGGAATTTTACCATCTCGCCTGGGCTTCGTCAATCGTAAGCTTCACAAATGGCCTGTGCAGGTGCCCGATTATTCCATGTTCCGCAATGCAGGCTGCCGCCACGCCACCCAAACCGAGAATACCAACAAAACACTCGCGCTGATTGCCACGGTGGTGGGTTCTCCGATTTTTTCAGCCGCCCACCCGGCAACGAGTGAGCCCAACGGGAAACCGCCGAAAAAGAAAAAGGTGTATATGCCCATCACCCGGCCACGCATTTCATCCAAGATGCGCGTCTGGACCATGGCGTTGGAGATATTTACCACCATCATAGTGGCGAAACCCACCAGCGCCAGTGCGATCAAGGAGGGAACGATCGAATGGGTATATGCGAATATGAGCATCAGCAGGGGCAATAAAATGCTTCCGGTGGTCCATATCTTGCCGCGGAACCTGACGCGTCCCATGGCTGCAACCAATAGTGCCCCCATCAATGAGCCAAAGCCGCGCGCCGCTTGTAAAAAGCCGTTTGTGGTAGCATCGCCGCCCAGCACGGCAACCGCCCAGGCGGGAAGTAATGTGACAAAGCCAAAGCCAAATATCGTGACCACGAACAAATTGATGATCAGCAAGCGCACCTCGTGATGCGCCATCACATATTTCATGCCAGCCCGCACCTCGCCGATGGTGTTGCCGCCATGCGGGACCGGCATGAAAGGCTTTAACCTCATCATCAATAGGGCGATGATCACCGCCAGAAAGGATATACCGTTGATGGTGAAACACCATCCCGGGCCCACCCAGGCGTAGATCAACCCCCCAAAAGCTGGCCCCAGCACCAATGCCGAATTGAACATGGTTGAATTCAGAGCAATGGCATTGGTCATATCTTCGCGGTTGACCATTTCCAGTACGAAGGCCTGCCGGGCCGGGGCATCGAACGCATTGCTGATCCCCAAAAAGAAGGTTAAGATGAGGATGTGCCACCAATGAATGATGTTGGTGAAAGTTAACATCGCCATGATGAATGCCAGGATCAGCATGGAGCTTTGCGTGATGACCAGCAGCGTGCGCCTGGGCATGCGGTCGGCAATCGCACCGGCATACATGGTAAACAGCCAGGAAGGCAATCCATTGGCAAAACTGGCATATCCAAGGTATTCCGGCGATTGGGTCAGCTGGTAAATCAGGTAACCCTGGGCGGTGGTTTGAGTCCAGGTGCCCACCAGCGAAACCAGCTGCCCGATGAACCACAAGCGATAATTTGGATACTTTAGCGAGATAAAAGTATCCCGTACACTGAAGCGCCTGACCATGCCCACTGCGCGCATGGCATCATTCCTCATCTTCGGAGATAGCCAACCATTGGGTGATGTGGGGAAGGGTCAGCAACATAAGGGCGGTAATGACAATTGCAGAACCAAGGCACCAGATGCAGACGGCGTGAAGGATGAATATCTCAAGATAAGTGAGATAGACAGAGAATAGTGTGCCGAACATGGCCATCCCAAATAGGATCGGCCCGCTGACATGAGAAAAGGAGCCGGAACGATAGCGGCCAGCCAGCCAGGCGACCAGCAGAGCCAGGTAACCCAATGCTCCAAATAGGCCGACGGGAAAAAACCCGAACAGCTTGGCGTACGGGCTGCTCTGGACCGTATTACAGTCTCCCACTGGCCCGCAAAACGCCTGGATATGGCTAATTTCCACGTATGATAGGTAGATGGACATCCCCATACCAATCATGGTGAGGATTGGAATGGCAATATCGCGCCAGCCGATCAGGGGATTTAATGCTTTTCCCTGGAGGCTGCGGGCGATGAATAGGATCGCCAGGAGGATGGCGATGATCATGATCGCCATCACTGCCTCTGCCAGGGGAAAGCCACTCGACGAAGGGGTCGTGGCAGTTTGTGTAGCCAGCTGAACCCCCAGCCGAACCGAGCTGAAATCGGTCGCTTTAGCGAGCATGCCGGTTAGCTGTGGTATATCGGGAAGGTCAATCCCTCCGTTGGCCAGGTATTGGTCAACCAGGCCTGATAATTGGGCATTGATTTCATCAGCACCCACCAGGGCAATGTGATCGATGAGCAAGAAGGGTACCTGCACCTGTTCCTTGCTCAGGCCTAAGGCAGCACCTAGCGAGTAAAGGTTGTCTATATCATCCAGTGTGGCGACATCCATCAGCAGGATATTCAGTTTAAAGGAAAATTTTTGCTCAAGGTCCGGCAGTGTGCTGGTGAGCACCTGGTCACAGAATGGGCAGCCGTCAGAATAGAACAAAATGACATGGACTACTGGTTGATCGCTTGGGCTTGCGTTTGCTTTCATGTGGGTGGGTATCAATATTGCCAACACAAAAACAATAAATAGCCGCAGTGCTTTGCGCATTGGTTTATCCGATTTGACAAATATAACCCCTCGGATTGTTCTTCCGTTCGGTTCCGAGGGGAATTTCGTAAAATTATAATGCCTTAACCCAATCCATGAATAATAACTTCTTAATCATTGTTGAGAGGGTGCCCGGCGTGAAATTTCCTGATAAACAGGTAAAAAAATACGCAATACGGCCAGTGTATTGCGTATGTCCCATCAGATAACGAGTGGTTTATCTTCAATAGATGAACTTCGATTATAAATCTCCCTCATCGGCTGTGTTTTCCTCACTCAGCCCGCCAAATCCAATTGCAGGTTCGCCGCTGGCAGCGCGTTCGCGCACAGCCATCTCGATCTCTTCGCGCAGCTCCTGGTGAGCGCGCAGGTAATCCTTGGCATTTTCCCGCCCCTGGCCCAGCCGCAGGTCTCCAAAGTTGAAGAACGAGCCTCGTTTGGTGATGATCTCCATGGCAGTCGCCAGGTCAAGCAGATCACCAGCCTTTGAAATGCCTTCGTTATACATGATGTCGAATTCAGCAGTGCGGAACGGCGGCGCGACCTTGTTTTTAACCACCCTGACTCGGGTGCGGTTGCCGATGATTTCAGCGCCTAGCTTGATCGATTGGATTCGCCGCACATCCAGCCGGACGGAAGCATAGAACTTTAGCGCCATGCCCCCCGTGGTGGTTTCGGGGTTACCGAACATGATGCCAATTTTCTGGCGCAGCTGGTTGGTGAAGATCACCGAGGTGTTGGTCTGCTTGATGACGCCTGAAAGCTTGCGCAGCGCTTGCGACATCAGGCGCGCTTGCATCCCCATGGTGGCATCGCCCATGTCGCCCTCGATCTCTGCCCGCGGCACCAGCGCAGCCACCGAATCGATCACGATCACGTCAATAGCCCCCGAGCGCACCAGGGTTTCGGTGATTTCCAGTGCCTGCTCGCCCATATCCGGCTGAGAGATGAGCAGGTTTTCCACATCCACCCCACAGCGGGCGGCATAATTGGGATCCAGGGCGTGTTCCATGTCCACATAAGCGGCGGTGCCTCCCAATTTCTGGGCTTCGGCAACGATATGCTGGCAAATGGTGGTCTTACCCGATGATTCAGGCCCGTAGATTTCGGTGATGCGCCCGCGGGGTATCCCCCCCACGCCTAAAGCGATATCCAGCGACAGCGAACCGGTTGGAATGGCTTCCACGCGCAGCTGGTGCGCTTCTCCCAGGCGCATAATTGCCATATCGCCATATCGTTTGGTAATGTCTCCAAGCGCCCTGTCAAGGGCAGCCTGGCGGGCTTCATCCATTTCGGGTTGAGCAGATGCGGACTTTTTAACCATGACGATCACTCCTGTATTATTGTGTGATTATAGTTTAGCACATATGTTCGACTTGTCAAGGGATGGTTGGACCAACCGGCACTGGTGTGAAATCAGCTCCGGGCGGCATAGGCGGGTCTAAAGAAAAACCTTTATAACCACTGAAGCTGAAGTAATTGACCATCCCGGCGTAAATGGTGATGGGGATTTTAAAGCTCATTCCTCCAAAAGCCGCTCGCAGCAGGTAGTTCCCCTCCGGAAGGTCACCGATGACCAGGTTTTCCTGGTAATACGGATCGCTGTTCACCGTGGTCTTGCCGTATGACCAGGCAAACCAGTTACCTTCATTTTCAATGTCGGTGATGATGAGCTGTTGGTTATAAAGGAGCTGCCCGGCGGTATCCATCATCCTGCCGGCGAGGATGCCCCATCCAATGGGTGGCACCAGCCATAATTCAGGGTTACGGGTGGCAAAAAAATCATTCTTTCCAACACGTAACTCAAAGTGCAAGTGCGGGCCTGTAACGACACCCGTCTCACCTACCAGTCCTAATAAGTCTCCGGTCTGTACATGCTGACCTTGAACCACCTCGATCTCAGCCATGTGACCGTAAAGGGTGAAAAGTGGCTGGTTTTGGTAACCAAAATCATGCTGAATGGTCACCGCCAGGCCGTAGGGATCCTTGGGGTCGTAGCCACCCTGGTACACACCGTAACCAGCCCACACCACCGTGCCCGGGCCGGCCGCCAGGATGGGAGTGCCCTTCGGGGCGGGGATGTCAATGCCCGTATGAACCACGTTGTCAAAGAATGATCCCCCATAGCGGTAATCAAATACTGGCGTGTTTATCTCATTCGCGGCAATCGGGCTGGCAAAGAAGAAATGGTCATACATGGTGGGAGCCCATGGAATGGGGTAAAGCGGAGGTCTCCAGGAGGATATCTCTACGCTGTTCTCGGAAGGATTAATAAACTGCGAGGTGCCCACCTGTTCTGATGGCTGCATGGTGGGTGAAGGCGCAGCCAAGGTAGGAGCCTGGGTCGTGAGCGGCACTTCTGTCGCAGGCGTGGTGGAATCGGTGGCGGTTGGGTTGTTCTGTGGGGTATTGGTACGCGTGGGGAAGAACGGCAGGATGGTGGACGATGGTTGGGCCGCCTGGCAGGCAGCCATGAACGCCATTACGGCTGTTAGGATACCGGTAGCGATCGTTCTATTGTGCTTTGGTGAAGTGTGCATGGCCTGTAAATCATCCCAGAATGTGGCACGACACCTAACCGCTCGGTGTGGGGGTGGCGGAAAGTGTTGGGATATATGGCTCAATGATGTAAGGGGTAAAGGTTGGGCGGGGAGTTGGCGTGTTAGTGGGCGAAGGAGATACATACCAGCGCAGGGTGGCTGTGGGCGTGCGTGTGGGTGGGATGACTGGCGAGGGGGTGATCAGGGCTTCTGCAGGATAGAGCTCCAGCATGGCGCCGGTCCAGTCTTTTCCTCCCGCTGAAAAAAATTCATTAAACCGGGCTGCCGGGTAAGAAGCTCTCCAGTTGGTCAATGACGGGAGGCGTATCCAGCCATACGAGTGTGCCCGCACGGTAAAATCGATCCAGTATCCCGGGGGAATTGTGGCTTGTTGGATGCCGCCTTGCTCATAAACGATGGTATTTCCGTTATAGCGGCTGTCAAAGTCCCAGGGCTGGTCGTGGATAGGTGTACCTGCCGAGCCATCCTGGTATAAGGCCCGTATGAAAATCCGCCAGTATGTTTCGGCGCCGAAATCCTGGCGGATCACCACAATCCAACCGGCATTGATGGGCAGGGTGTTGAAAGCGAATGCCCGACCAGTATACAGCCAATCGTGCCCCATGCCAGGATCCAAAGGTGTAGTGAGCGGCACGTATGCATTTTCGAGGTTGGATAAGAAATCCCAGCCTGCTTCAGTGGCAATGCGCGTGCGTAGCGCGGTAAAGCTCTCAACGACAGCCTCATGCAAATAGGGGTTGGGCGCATGTAGGTCATTCAACGCACTCAGCCGGTTGCGCTCTCCGCCTTCGCTGGGCGGCGAAGCCATGGCATTTTCATATAAGGCTGTGGGGGAAACTAAAGAGGCCTGCTGGTAGATATTTTGCAAGGCAGGGCCCAGGGAGATATTGCCCCAGCTCAACCCATCCACAGGACCCGGAAGCTCGATGGGCGGTAGGGCCAGACCCAGAGAGTGAACAGAATAGGCGGTCAGGTATGTGCGGTTGGGTGCCAGCAGGAGCGTCAGCACCATCTCACCGTCCGCACTCCACACGGGCCAGTCACCACCGCCCAGGTCTTGCCGCCTGGGCGAGTTTTGAGCGTCGTTTTGATTTGAGTTCGACACCAGGTTCTCCAGGAGCAAAATTCGCAGTCCATCCTGCTCACCCACCCAGCTCAATGTTTCGCCGTCAGGCGACCAGGCCGGATGGCTCTCCTTGCTATTTGGCTCCCGGCTGAAGTCTTGAAAGCGTTGCTCTTCAGGCTCGTTCAGGTCCGCCAGCCAGATGTCATTTTCTCCACTGCGATTCGATACGAACGCAATCTGCCTGCCACCAGGTGACCAAGCCGGGCTGAAATCGGCCGCCGGGTTATCGGTAAGCTGGATGATGTCCGTCAGTGCGTCAAGAGACAGAATTTCGATCTCCAAATTATCGTTGATGTAAGCTTCATATGCCAGCCATTTATTGTCGGGAGACCAGGACGGTGCAGCTTCGTAGGTCGGAGTATCGGTTAGTCGACTAATGCCTCCATTGGCCAGGTTGAGCAGGTACAAATCCCAATAGCCGGTGCGATTCGACGAAAAAGCCACCGACTGACCGTCTGGACTGATGGCAGGAGTGATATCGTCCCAGGGCCCATAGGTCAGCCTGGTCAGTGGTAGTGGCTGTCCCGCACCGCTCCATTCTGGCTGGTAAGCAAATAAATGGCTGTTTCCCCCCTCGTTCAGCGCCAGGATGATCATGCCTTGGTTTAAAGTGAGAGTGCTGATGGGTTGGGGGCTGGCAGTGGCAGGTTGCGGTGTGGGTGTATCGGATGGAGCGCTGGTGGGTGATGCAGATGGTTGCAGCGTGTCGGTGTGGGTAGGTGAAGGATTGCCGGTTGTGGTTACCACCCACGGCGTGTTCGTTTGGCCAGCCTGGCTTATCCCACTTGTTAATCCAATCGATCGTAAAAGCCTTGAAATGCCATAGGAAAGCCCGCCTAAAATGACCAGGTTGGTCAGTGCGAGCAGAAATATACCTGTAGGGGTGATGCGAATATTCCATCCCACCCGTCTGTTGTGTGTGCGAGCAGGACGGGGTGAGCCAGATGAGTCGGGTTGGTTGCCCATAATAGGTGTCTGCACCTATTTTACCCGATGCAAGATTTGTGCGCAGTGGAAAAGCAGATTATTCTTCGAACCCTATACGGTACAAATCATAATAGGTACCCTCTTTAGCCAGCAGTTCGTCGTGGTTGCCTTGCTCAACGATGCGCCCATCCTGGATCACCACGATGTGATCGGCATTGACTACCGTGGAAAGGCGGTGGGCAATCACGAATGAGGTTCGCCCTCTAAGCAGGGTGGAGAGAGCCTCCTGGATGACGCGCTCGGTTTGAGTATCCACGCTTGAGGTGGCTTCGTCCAGGATCAGGATGCGCGGGTCGGCCAGGAGAGCGCGAGCAAACGAGATAAGCTGCCGCTGGCCCACAGAAAGCAACACCCCACCCTCCTCCACGGGGGTGTTGTAGCCATCGCGCAGGTTGGCGATGAAATCGTGCGCGCCCACTGCCCTGGCTGCTGCTTCCACGTCGGCTTCGCTGGCCTCCAACCGGCCAAAACGGATATTTTCCATCACCGAACCGTTGAACAGGAACGGGTCTTGTAAAACGATGCCCATCTGTTTACGCAGGCTTTGTTGGGTTACCGCACGCAAGTCATAGCCGTCGATGCGGATGCGGCCGGAAACAGGGTCATGGAAGCGGCTGATCAGCTTGACCAAAGTGGATTTTCCTGCTCCCGTCTCGCCCACCATAGCCACCGTTTCACCCGCATCGACGTGCAAGTTGATGTTGGCCAGCACCGTGGCTGGGTCATCAGGGTAGCTGAAATATACGTCTTCGAAGCTAACTTCACCTTTGATGACCGGCAGCTCGATTGCGTCGGGAGAATCTTCCACCTCAACAGGGGTATCCATCAAGCCGAAGATCCTTTCACTGCTGGCCATGGTTGATTGGAAAGAGTCGTACCTGCGGCTCAGGTCGCGAATGGGATCGAAGAAACGGCTGATGTACAGCACAAACGCCACCAGTACACCCGGCGTGACTTGGGCCCCCAGCACCGCTGTTCCTCCCAGCCAGATGACCACCGCGGTTGCCACGCTTCCCAGGAAATCGATGATGGACGGATACAGCGCGGCGATACGGGCTGCTGCCAGGTTGGTGGTTAGGTTATTTTTATTGACCGTATCCTTGAAATAGCGGTAGTTGACCGATTGGCGAGAAAAGGCCTGCACCACGCGCACCCCGTTGATATTTTCAGCCAACACTGAGTTCACCCAGCTTATGGCGGAGCGCACGCGGCGGTAATTTTCACGCGCCTTTTTGCGCAAAGCGATGGTGGCGATGACCATGACTGGCATCACAGCAAAGGTGAGCAGCGACAAGCGTAAATCCATGGCAATCATGGCAACGACGATACCGATCAGCACGAACAGGTCGCGTGCCACTGCCAGCACTGCCCAGGTGAGGAATTCACGCAGCACTACCACATCATTGACCACGCGTGTTATCACCCGGCCGACGCTGTAGCGGCTGTAAAAATTCAGGGAAAGCTGCTGCAGGTGGTCGAAAAGGCGGGCACGCAAATCGTAGATAATGGACTGCCCCACCCGCACCATCAGGTTCACCCGGCCGTAGGTCGCTGCCCATTGAATCATAGAAAGCACCAGATACAGCACCACATCCTTACGCAGTGTGGCTAATGAGCCAGCACTCAACCCTGAATCCAGGGCATCCTTGATCAGGTAAGGTCCGGCAACTGAGGCGGCCGAGGAGAGCAAGATCAAGAACAATGCCCCCAGCAGCGAAAGCCAGTACGGGCGCACAAATTTCAACAAACGCTTGGTCAGGTTGGGGTCATATCCTTTGAGGGCGATCTCTTCAGGGGCGGAAGTGATGGCTGCCATGGCTTATTCCATCTCTCCTTCCCTGGCCAGGCGGGCAACTTCCGCCGGCAGGCCCAACGATTCCATAGCCTCCCTGAACGACTCCTGGTCGCTCAACTGCAGGTCATAGATTTCACGGTACAGCCCGCCTTGGACCAGTAATTCAGCATGGCTGCCTTTCTCCACAATCTGCCCTTCATCCATCACCAGGATTAAATCAGCCCTATGGACCGTGGAGAGACGATGGGCGATGACAAAGGTGGTTCGGCCTTTCATCAAGTTAACCAAGGCGCGTTGGATCTGCAGTTCCGTCTGGGTGTCCACGCTGGATGTAGAGTCATCCAGGATCAGGATGCGCGGGTCGAGCAGCAAAGCCCTGGCGATGGCCACACGCTGCCTTTGCCCGCCAGAAAGGGTAATGCCCCGCTCGCCGACCACTGTGTCATATCCTTCCGGCAGCTCCATGATAAATTCATGCGCCTGGGCAGCTTTGGCGGCGGAAACCACGGCGTCCAGGCTGGCCCCTGGCGATCCATAGGCGATATTCTCGCGAATGCTGGTTGAGAAAAGCAAGGATGTTTGCAGCACGATGCCAATTTGCTTGCGCAGCGACACCAGGTCTACCTGGCGGACATCATAGCCGTCTACCAGCACAGCGCCTTCGGTCACGTCATAAAACCGCGGGATCAGGTTCACCAGGCTGGTCTTGCCTGAGCCCGTGGTGCCGATCAGCGCTATCACCTGGTTGGGCTTCACCGTCAACGAGATGTTTTGTAAGGCGTTGGCTTTCTCACCCTGGTATTGGAAGCAAACGTTACGAAACTCCACCCGGCCGCTCAAGACTGGCAGGGCGGGTTGCCCGGAGGTAGTTTCGATTTCAAAGGGGGTATCCAGCACAGTAAAAGCCCGTTGTGCGCCGGCAGCGGCTTCACCGGCAGAGTTAATTAACCAGGTGAGCTGCTGGGCTGGTGAAGAGAGCAACAGCAAGTAGCTGTTGAATGCCACCAGCTCTCCAATGGTCATGGTGCCGTTAATCACCATTTGTCCCCCAAACCACAGGATCAACAGCGTGCCGGCTGTCACCAGGAATTGCGAGGAGGGCATGATTTTTGACCACTCGAAATTCACTTTGACACGGGCATTGAACAGCAATTTATTGGCCTGGTCGAAGCGCTTGATCTCGTGTGGCTCGCGGGCGAAGGCACGCACCACCTGCACACCCGACACGTTTTCTTGCAGGCGGGCCGAGAGATCACCAAGGGCATTATCCACGTCCAGGAAATAGTTGCTCACCCGTTTGCCGAAATCGGTGGTGAGCAGGATCAGCGGGATCATAGGCAACAGGGCGATGGCTGCCAGTCTTGAATTGGTGATCAACAACAGTGCGGTAATGCCCAGCAACAAAGCGCCCACCTGGATGAGGCTGACTGCGCTAGCGCCGACGAAACGCTCCACCGAGCGCACATCTTCGATTGTGCGGCTGATCAGCTGGCCTGTTTGGGAGTGATCATGGTAGGAAAATGATAGGTGTTGTATGTGGTCATACAAGCTGTTACGCATATCATAGCCTATGTGTGAGGCGATCCATTCGTTGATATAGCGCTGGAAATAAGTGAACAGTGCATTGAATACGCCGATGCCCACCAGCAACAGTGCCGCATTGACCAGGTAGTGGATGTCGGTTTGCTTCAAGCCCACATCGATCACCTGGCGGATGATCTCGGGGATCACCAGGCTAAGCCCGGTCAGCATGAATAGCAGGATCACCGATGCCAAAACTTGACGCCAATAGGGTCGCAGGTAGACGCGTAAACGTAAGAGGTGTCGCATAAAGTTTCTTTACAGGAGGTCGATCAATGGTTTTTAATGGAAAAACAACAATCATCGTGCGCTCATTACTCATTCCCAGTCACTGGTTTCGACACCGGCAGGCTGAAACTTACTTCACGGTGATCTACCACCAAGGGGTCTGGTAGATGGATGTCGATGGGCACATCGCTGGGTGGAGGCACCTTCTGGTAATACACCTCTGCTTCCAGGGTATACTCCCTGCTCTTTTCCGTAGCCTGTAGGTGCATGGTAAATTCCAGGCTCGGGAGCATGGTTTCCAAAATGTTGCATTGGGCAATCACTTTGCCAGCTGCGTCGTGAATGCGCGCCCTGAGGTTTGGTCTCTCTGTGAAAGGGGTAAGATCCAAGCGGACTCTCACCCGGTCGCCCTTCGGATGCACTGCCAGGCGTACATCAAGCAAGCGCACTTCATCTGGAGGCAGGCGTGGTTGGTTGGGGTCATCAAAAAACAGATTCACCACCATTAATCCATAAAGTCATTAGATATTTATCTAATTATAACCCATGCATTTCAAAAAATCAGGGTTAATTACAAAACAAGCGGATTCTTCGCCTGTTTATTATGCACTTATAGAAGCAATAATCAGGTAATTTCGCGGCATTCCATGTAGAAGCGTTTCTCATGGGCTTCTCCCATGGAAAATGTCTTGCGCGGCAGGGCGCCGTCGAGGATCACGGTTTTAAACAGCTGGCTCTTGTCCATGCCGGGCAGGTAAAAAGCTGCGTTACCGGGTATGACCCCCAGGCGAGAGATCACTTCTTCACCGTGCACGTAGTCGACCTTTTCAGCCCCTCCACTCTTCAGGAATTCATCCAGGAACGCTTGCAGGCTGCCTACCGGCAGATTGGTGGTTGGATGGGTGATTTCAACCACTCCATATCCTTCACATGAGATCACCCCGATCCGTTGGGTTTCCCCAGCGATGGCGTTCACGCGCCTCACCATTTCAGCCTGGTCGCTGCATGGGGTGAAAACATAGCCGACGCGGAAGTATTGTTTCATTGCCTCCAAGATGTCCTGCTTGAGCCCGAATATCACCCGGTGGATGGGAGTAAATATCAGCCCATCATCATGAACATTCTCAATTTCAACCAGCGCGTACCGGGAGGGGTGCTGCATGCCAACTTGGGCTTTATTTTTCTCCCAGATAGCCTTGGCGGTTGCCAGCGAGTGGTTGCCGTCGCCCATGGCGAATAATAAAACCGGTTTGTCATCACTGAGCGCATATTTCTGCGCAAAAGCCTGGGGGTTTGCCAGGTTTTGGAGCGCCTGGATAATGCCATCCTGCACCTCGGGCTCGCTCACCAGGTACCCACTCAGGTGACCTGATCCCTGCATCAACTCGAAGTCATATAATTTCTTCAACCGGGAAAGAGATGCCCCCACCGGCTCGATGATCGTGCGCTGGGGGTCATCCACCAGCACCAGGATGTGGGGCAGCTCCAGCCTGGCGCCCTCGCGGATGCGCATGCGGGGTGGCAAGCGCTCGAGGATGGTGCCCTCAGTGGCGCGAATCAGTGAGTGTGAGCCCTTGTTGTAATCGTATTGCTCCAGGTCTAAGGCTAGCACCAGCCCGCGGCGCATTCTGCCGCTCACCTGCCGCTCAACGTATACCATGCCGCTGTAGAAAATCAGCAGCCCACTGGAGAGGTATTCTTGCATGGTCCGCTGGATGTTCTGGATGCGCTGCTGGTCGCCGGGCTGGTCGAGATATACCTCTGGGAAGATCATGTTGAGCGTGGATGGCGCCGTTCCCACGAATTCCTCCACCTCGTGCCAGTATTCCGGCTGGGAGGTGAACTGGTCACAGGCGATCACCGCCCACCGGGTAAGATCGGTCCCCGGGCGGGGCAGGTAGAGATCGGGTATCTGCACGGCGAGTTGGGGGTAGGTTTTCATGATGCCTCCTGGTGATGGTTGAGCTATGCTTAATTCTACCAGCACGCTCGAGAATAAAGGTGAGATGTATGTACGATCTACCATTCCCCACGCATCAATACGGTAATTAAAAACACAAAGGGCCGCGTTACTATCTCACGCAGCCCTGCTGGCTGAAAAAACGCTTACATCCCCGCCATGTAAACCAACCCCACCACCCCTGGGCCGGCATTAGCGCCAATTACCGGGCTGACCTCGGAAAGATAGGTCTCAACCGGGTTCAACTTTTCGGTAGCTTCCTTGAGCACCGCCCGGGCATCTTCGGGCGCATTGGCGTGTAGGGACGCCAGGCGTATGGGGGTGCGGTTACCAATTTGCTCTAAAGCCAGCTCGACGATCCTGCTAAGCGATTTGCTGCGTGTGCGCACGCGCTCGATTGGCTCGACTCTCCCATCGCGCACTTCCAGGATGGGCTTGAAGTTCAGCATGGTGCCCAAAAAGCGGGTGGCTCCACCAATCCGCCCGCCACGATGCAGGAACTCGAGGGTGTCGACCGCAAAAAAAATTCCCGTCTGGCCGATGGCTCTCTGGGCAATGCTCACGCACTCCGCAAGGCTGGCACCTTGCTGGATGGCACGTGCCACTGCCAGCAGGTGGAAGCCCATTCCCATGGCCGTCGAGTTCGAATCAATGATCTCAATGGGAGCATCTGCCTGCAGCATGGCCTTGGCTTGAATGGCTGAGTTCAACGTACCCGAAAGCTTGGTCGAGATGACGATGGTCAGGATCTGGTAATCCTGCTCGAGCAGCTTTTTGTAAATTTCCAGGAACTTGGCCACCGTCACCTGCGAAGTGGATGGCATAATTGTGGCTTTCGCCAGGCGGGTGTAGAATTCACCCGGCATGATATCCACCCCATCTTCGAAAGTTTCATCTCCCCAAATCAGCACTTGGGGCGCAACGATGATCCCGTATTTTTCCACCAGCTCTTGCGGCATGGAGCTGGTGCTATCGGTTACCAATGCGATTCTTGACATGGAACATCTCCTTGGCGAGGCTAGGTCTGCATAGGATGATTCGTGAAACGTAAATAGAATAATCGTATCTAACAACATTAATAACCCCTTGCGAGATGGATAGTTGCTTTCCTGGCTGGTAACTGGATGAACTCTGCACTCGGCGGGCGTGAATTGGCTGTCCTCTCTTCATTATTTACTCTTGACCATTCACGCCATACACGCTAAAATGCAGTCCTGTGTTTGAGAACCTGACCGAACGATTGAATAGTGTCTTCACGCAATTACGCCGCCGGGGAAAACTCTCGGCGGCTGATGTTGATACCGCCATGCGTGAGGTGCGCCTGGCACTGCTCGAAGCGGATGTCAACTACGGCGTGGTGAAAGACTTCGTGGGCCGTGTGCGCGAACGGGCGGTGGGCGCTGAGGTATCGAAGGCACTCAACCCCGCTCAGCAGGTCATCAAGATCGTCAACGAAGAGCTGGTTAACACCCTGGGCGCTCCCGAGCGGCTCAGCCTGAGTGGGGCGCGCCCATGCGTGCTCATGTTGGTGGGACTGCAGGGTTCGGGCAAGACCACCGCGGCAGGCAAGCTGGCCCGCCTGTTGCGCTCTCAGGGCGAGCGGGTGATGCTGGTGGCTGCCGATCCTTACCGCCCGGCCGCGGTCAAGCAGCTCGAGACGCTGGGTGAAAAGCTGGGCATCCCGGTCTATTCGGAAGCCGGGGTCAAGCCACCCGACATGGTTGTACACGCCTTCGATAAGTCCCAAAAGGGCGGTAACACCGTGCTAATCCTGGATACGGCCGGCCGCTCGCAGCTCGATACCGCCTTGATGGACGAGCTCACTGCCATTGGTAAGAAAGTTCATCCCATCGAGACCCTGCTGGTGGTCGACTCGATGATCGGCCAGGAGGCAGTGAATATCGCCAAGGGCTTCCGCGAAGCCATCCCGCTCACCGGGCTGATCCTCACCAAGATGGACGGCGACGCACGTGGTGGAGCTGCCATCTCCATCCGCTCGGTCACCGGCGTGCCCATCAAGTTCATTGGCACAGGTGAAGCTCTGGACGCCATCGAAGTCTATGACCCGGGCCGCCTGGCTTCGCGCATCCTCGGTATGGGTGATGTGCTGGGCTTGATCGAAAAAGCCGAGGCTGCTTTCGACCAGCAGATGGCTCAGGAAGATGCTGAGCGCTTGTTAGCCGGCGAATTTTCGCTGGATGATTTTGCCAAGCAGCTTCGCCAGGTGCGTAAGATGGGACCCATCGCCCAGATCCTGGAAATGCTACCCGGTGGTATGGGCCAGCTGGCGCGCCAGATCGACCCTAAAGATGCTGAGAAACAGCTCAAGATGACCGAAGCCATCATCAATTCAATGACAGTGCTCGAGCGTCGCCGTCCCGATGTGCTCAATGCCAGCCGGCGCCGACGCATTGCCAGCGGCTCGGGCACCCAGGTGCAGGATGTGAACCGCTTGATCAAGCAATACCGCGAGGCGCAGAAATTGTTTAAGAATATTAAAAAATCTGGCATGCGTGGGATGCCACGCCTGTTTGGATGACGGTATGGGAGCTCCTGTATCGTCTGGGAAATGATGCCGGTGGTCCGCGACCCTTCCGCGCACCCTTCTCTCACCGGGCAAGTGACCCAGGAAGATTGATTAAAACAAACGCTTAAGTAGAAGGAGATAAGTTTTCATTATGGTACGTATACGTTTACGCCGTGTTGGAGCCAAAAAACAGCCCAGTTACCGCATTGTGGCTGCCGATATTGAGCATCCTCGTGATGGTCGCTTCCTTGAGATCCTTGGATTCTATAATCCCCGCACCCAACCTGAGACGATCGAGCTGCACGAAGATCGCATCTATGATTGGATCAGTCATGGCGCCCAGCCCAGCTCATCTGTCAGCCACATCTTCAAGACTGTAGGGCTTCTCGAGCGCTATGAGCGCTACAAAGCCGGCGAATCGCTCGACATCTTGCTCGAGGAGGCCAGGGCTGCCCAGGCTTCCCACCAGGTCAGTCTCAAAACCAGCCAGCGCAAGTAAGCGTTTCTGATCAAGACATATCGGCCGGGTGGCAGCCTGTCAGCTTATGCTGCTATTTGCAAAGCAGGCGCATAGCTTGACCCCGGCCGGGTGTAAGGAGTGATCTATGAAAGAGCTCATCGAATTTATCGCCACCTCATTGGTGGATGACCCCACTCAGGTGCGGGTCTCGCAGGAACAGCACGCCGGCAAAATATACCTGAAGCTCAAAGTAGCTAAGGAAGACATGGGGCGCGTAATCGGCCGCCAGGGCAGGGTGGCAAATTCCATGCGCCTGCTGCTGAACGTGGCTGCTTCACGCAATGGCAAGCAAGCCTACCTTGACGTCGAAGATCCCAAGTGAAACCTGCCCATCCATCGCCCTCACCGGTGAACGAGGCAGGCTCGTCGCACAATGGCGGGCCTGCATTCTTAGCCGTGGGCAAGCTGCGCCATGCCCATGGCGTGCATGGTGAAATCTTAATGGAAGTCTATACCGACTTCCCCGAGCGGCTACAGATCGGCACTGTACTGTTTCTAAAAGCCGGTACTGCCCAGCTGACCGTTGTCAGGAGGCGTAATCACCGCCAGGGATTACTGCTGGCCTTCGATGGGTACTCCACCCCCGAGGCGGTAGGCCAGCTGCGCAACCAGCTGCTTTATGTGAAAACCGAAGACCGCCCGCCCCTGCCAGAAGGCGAGTATTACCACCACCAGCTTTTAGGCCTGTACGTGGTCTCTGAAGCCGGTGAGACGCTCGGCAAGGTGAGCGGCATCATGGAGACTGGCGCCTCCGATGTGCTGGTAGTTCACCCTGACACAGGAAATGAAGTGCTCATCCCCATGGTGGATGAGTTCGTGAAGCAGGTGGACCTTGATACACAGCAGATCATCGTGCATCTCATCCCCGGCATGCAGGAGGAGAAGCCTTAGACATGTCTGACCCTCGTATGTATTGGGTGGGTTTCAACATGGTCAGAGGCATCGGGGCGGTACGCTTCAAAGCCTTGCTGGATGCCTTCGGCAGCGCCGAAAATGCCTGGAATGCCTCCATCGATGCCTTGCAGGAAGTCGGCTTGGGCCCTAAAACCATCGAGGCTTTCCGTAAAGTGCGCAGTGAGATTTCACTCGAGCAGGAATGGCAGCGCATCCAGTCGCTGGGTGTCAGCGTGCTCACCTGGGACGATGAGGCATATCCCCGCCGTCTCAAGGAAATCGACCAGCCGCCCCCGCTGATTTATGTGCGCGGTTCCCTGTTGCCGGAGGACGAGTGGGCGGTGGCTATCGTGGGCACCCGTAAGGTCACTGCTTACGGGCGCCAGGTGGCGGAGGAAGTGGCCACTGTCTTGGCCCACAACGGCGTGACTATTGTCAGTGGACTGGCACGCGGTGTCGATTCGATCGCCCACCAGGCTGCCGTCAACGCCGGCGGGCGTACGCTGGCCGTGCTGGGCAACGGGGTCGACCTTGTCTACCCACCTGAGAATTCTCATTTGACCGAGAAAATTATCGGTCATGGTGCCCTGGTCAGCGATTATGCCCTGGGTACCGAGCCTGAAGGCGTCAATTTCCCGCCCCGAAACCGCATCATCTCGGGGTTGTCATTAGCAACTATTATCATCGAAGCGGGGCAAACCTCAGGCGCGCTGATCACCGCCGGCTTCGCCGCCGAGCAAGGGCGGGATGTGTTTGCCGTGCCCGGCAACATCCACGCTCCACAAAGCCAGGGCACCAACAGGTTGATCCGCGATGGAGCCCAACCGCTGCTCAACCCCCAGGACGTGCTGGAAGCCCTTAACCTCACCATGGTCAATGAGCAGCGTGTGGCCCGAGTAGCCTTGCCAGCCGACCCGGTGGAATCACGCCTGTATAAGCTGCTTTCCCAGCAGCCCATGCATGTGGACGAGATCCGTGCCCTCTCGGAGATGCCCATCGAGACGGTCTCTGCCACCCTGGCGATGATGGAGTTGAAAGGAATGGTGCGCCAGGTGGGGGGCATGCATTACGTGGCGGTGAGAGAAAATCCGGAAACCTATCAGGCATAGGGATTTTATTGTTGATTGGAGATCAAGATGATATGGTTTATTAACCAGGAGGTTTACATTGGAAGCATATTGTGTTAAATGTCGTACCAAGCGTGAGATGGCTGAGCCAAAACCGGTGTTTACCACCAACGGCACGCCGGCTTCACGCGGCACCTGCCCGGTGTGCGGCACAACCCTGTTCCGCATGGGCAATACCCCCGCCCACAAAGGCTTGGTGGCCCCCAAGAAGGGCGACAATCGCAAGGGTAAGCTGGTGATTGTCGAGAGCCCCGCTAAGGCGCGCACCGTGGGTCGTTTTTTGGGCAAGGGTTACACGGTGAAAGCCTCGGTGGGCCATGTGCGCGACCTGTTGCATTCGCAGCTTTCGGTGGATGTGGACCACGAGTTTGAACCGAAATACCGCGTGCCTAACGACAAGCGCCCGGTGGTCAAGGAAATCCAGGCCTTGGCCAAATCGGCAGCGGAAATCTACCTGGCCACCGACCCTGACCGCGAGGGTGAGGCCATTGCCTGGCACTTGCTCGAATCGGCCAAGATCGAGCAAAAGCGGACCCAGCGGGTGGTATTCCACGAGATCACCGAGCCAGCCATCGCCGATGCCTTCGCCCACCCGCGCGATATTGATATGGACCTGGTGGATGCCCAGCAAGCACGCCGCATCCTCGACCGGTTGGTGGGCTATAACCTGAGCCCATTGCTGTGGCGTAAGGTGCGCAGCCGACTCTCGGCGGGGCGTGTGCAATCCGTGGCTCTGCGCCTGGTCGTAGAGCGCGAGCGCGAGATCGAGGCTTTCAACCCGGTGGAATACTGGTCGATTGCCGCCGAGCTGCGCCCCGAGAAGATCAAGGAAACCTTCATCGCCAAACTTGCCAAGATTGACGAGCAGGACCCCGTGCTTGGCTCGCAGGCTGAGGTGCAACCCATCCTCGACGACATGGAGAGGGCTGCCTACGTCATCTCCAAGATCAAGCGCGGCGAGAGGCGGCGCAAGCCATCCGCACCCTTCACTACCAGCACCATGCAGCAGGAGGCCTCCCGCCGACTGGGCTACACCGCCCGGCGCACTATGGCACTGGCCCAGCAGCTTTACGAAGGCATTGACCTGGGTGAAGGTGCCGTAGGCCTGATCACCTACATGCGTACCGACTCGACCAACGTGGCCGAGACTGCCCAGGCGGAGGCTGCCCAATTTATCAAAGAGCGCTATGGTGCGCAGTTCCTGCCCCCCGAGCCACCCAGGTACGTCACCAAGGCCAAGGGCGCTCAGGAGGCTCATGAGGCCGTGAGGCCCACCTCAGTGCTGCGCCAGCCTGAAACCATCAAGGAGTTTCTCAACCGCGACCAGTTCCGTCTCTACCAGCTGGTATGGCAGCGCTTCGTGGCCTCCCAGATGGAATCGGCCGTGTTCGATACCCTCTCGGTGGAGATCACCGGCAAGACCGGTGGCCACGAGTACCTGCTGCGCGCTTCCGGCTCAACGGTTAAGTTCATTGGTTTCTTGGTGGTATACGAGGAGGCTAAAGATGAAGACCAGGCCTCCGAGGAAGAAGAGGAGAATGCCCGCATCCCCGCCGGCATCGATGAGGGGCAGGGTCAAGAACTGGTGCGCTTGCTGCCCGAGCAGCACTTCACCCAACCCCCGCCCCGCTACACCGAGGCCACCCTGGTGCGCACCCTGGAAGAGTACGGCATCGGCCGCCCCTCCACCTACGCGCCCATCCTGGGCACCATCCAGCAGCGCGGCTACGTGGTGCGGGATGGCAAGCGCCTCATTCCCACCGAGACTGGCATTCTGGTCAACGACCTCATCACCGAGCACTTCCCCGAAGTGGTGGACGTGGGCTTCACTGCCAAGATGGAGGAAGACCTCGACCTGATCGCTGAGGGCAAGCGGCCGTGGGTAGAATTGATCCGCGAGTTTTACGGTCCCTTCGCCCAGCAAATCAAGGAAGCCGAGAAGAAGATGCCCGAGATGAACATGGGTCCCGAGCCTATCGGCAGGATGTGCCCCGAGTGCGGCAAGGAACTGGTCATTCGCTATGGCAGGTACGGCAAGTTTATCAGCTGCAGCGGCTTCCCAGAATGCCGCCATACCGAGGCATGGCTGGAGAAGATCGGCGTGACCTGCCCCAAAGACGGCGGCGACATCGTGGCGCGCAAGACCCGCAAGGGCCGCACCTTCTATGGCTGCGCCAATTACCCCAATTGCGACTTCACCTCCTGGAAGCTGCCCCTATCCCATCCCTGCCCCGAGTGTGGCGGCATGCTGGTGGTGGCCAACAAGAACCAGGCTCAGTGCCTGTCCTGCGAGACACTGTTCCAGCTCGACCAGGTGACAGCCGAGGAGACGGCTGAGGTGGTGAGGTAATAATCGCCGATAATCCGGTCGAACACCGGCCGTATCGGCACAGAGCATCACTGATAAAAAAATCTGTAGAGACGCCCGAAAGGGCGTCTTTTTTTACTAATCCTCGAGGACTGATCACCGATCACTGTTTATAAACCAGAGATGCCCCTGTGGGGGCATCTCCTCAATGAGAACTCGCTGTGGTTCCCACGTCACCGCCGTTGGCGATGTTCACAAGGGCGTACGTGCAAGAACCTGATGTAATTGCATCTTAACATCTGATAGTCCTCGAAACAGTCTGTTAAAGATTAAAATAATGGCTGTTTTATAGGGGAATTTGTGTTTATTTCATTGAATCCACGCCCAATACGGACAGAATGCGCCATTCCCCCATTTTCCCCCGGCTTCGCTCTTGCAACTTCAGCATTCAATGCTTACAGACAGTTGCGCTTTTAACCACTATCGTCTACAATAAGTACCATCATAGCTTACCTGTAATTCGCAATATTCGAACACTCTTTTGAAAATAAATCTTGGCTCGGAGATTACAAGATGAACCAAATCCGTGAATATGCTAAACGACCACTGGTGGTGGGCATCGCGGCTTTCGTACTTGGCCTGGTCATCGGCTTGGTGGCGCTGGGCTGGTGGTTGTGGCCGGTGCAGTGGACCGATGCCGCCCCCTCAGACCTGCACCCCGCGTACCAGGAAATCTGGCTGCGGATGGCCATATCCGCCTATGGCAACACCTATGATGCCAACCGGGCGAAGCAGGAATACGACGAGCTCGGCTCTGCCGGCCCCTCCACCCTGGGGATGGTCAGATCAGACCCGGGCAACCTGGACGTTAACCTGATTAACCAGTTCGAAGCCGCTGTGGGCGCCACTGCTCAGCTCCCCAAGGATACAGCCGTCCCCGGCATCGCCACCACTACCGGCGGTAGGTCAAACCTGACCACCTTGCTGGCGGTGATGTGCTCGGTGACCGCCGTGGCAGCCATAGCCATTGTGGGTTACGTGGTGCTGCAGGGCAGAAAGCGCTCATTGGCAGTTGCCCCGGCCTCCCCGGTGCCTGCCACCGAAGTGGAAGCCCCTGAAGAATGGACCGATTACCCCACCCCCGCCCAGCAGGCGCCCATGGTGCAGTTCATGGCTTCTTATAAAGCCGGGGATGACCTGTTCGATGACTCGTTCAGCATCGATTCGCCCTCCGGTGAATTCCTGGGTGAGTGCGGCATGGGCATCTCTGAAACCATCGGTGTAGGCGTGCCGAAGAAAGTGACCGCCTTCGAGGTCTGGCTATTCGACAAGAATGATATCCAGACGGTGACCAAGGTGCTGATGAGCGCCCACGCTTTCAATGACCCTACCATCCGCCAGAAGCTGGAAGCCAAGGGCGAGCCTTTCGAAGCCATCTCGGGTGGGCAGACCATCCTGGAGACTGCCACGCTTAAGTTGGTGGCACGCGTGGTCGACATGGCTTATGGGCAGGGCGCGTTGCCCGACAACAGCTATTTCGAGACGCTGGTGCTCGAGCTGGCCATCTGGCAGAAGTAACACAGCGTTCCCAGGCTTTAAATAACGAGTGGATTGACAGCTACCAATCCACTCTTCTTTTTTTATCACTCGATGCTGATGATTTTCAGCTTAAGCTCCCCGCCTGGTGTCTTAACAGTCACCACATCGCCCACCTTTCCGCCCAGCAGCGCCTGACCAATGGGTGATTCGTTGGAAATCTTGCCATTGCGCGGGTCGGCCTCCTTCACCCCCACCAGGCAGTACTTTTCCTCGGGCTCATCCCCCTCCTGCACGGTGACACACGAACCAACCTGCACGCGATCGGTATCCATGCCGCTGGGATCCACGATGATGGCATTCTTAAGAAGGTACTCCAGCTCTTGAATCCTGCCCTCCATGAAAGCCTGGTCTTCCTTAGCTTTTATGTAATCGGCGTTTTCCGAAAGGTCGCCCATCTGGATAGCAGAGCGCAAGCGCCTGGCCATCTGTTGGCGTTTGGGGCCTGTCAGCTCTTCCAGCTCTTTCTTAAGTTTTTCGGCACCTTCTGATGTTAGATAAATATCCTGTCCCATAAATTTTCCTGTCAGGGCTTCATCACCGGGTCAAACAATTTTTGGTATTCCTCCACCGCAAAGCGGTCGGTCATCCCGGCGATGTAATCGCAAACTGTGCGATCCAGGCCGCGCTCTTCGGTTAATTCCTGGATGTGATCAGGGAGGATGGCTGGTTCGCGCAAGTAGGCGTTGAAAAGGTCGCTGATGATGCGCTCGGCCTTCACCGCCATGCGCACCACCCGGTGATGGCGGTAGAGCTTGGCATACAGGAAATCTTTCAGCTGGCGGTTACGCTGGCTCATCTCTTCACTGAAGGACACCACGTTATACGGCAGCTTTTGCAACTCATTCACCGAGTGGACGCCGCTTTCACGCAGTTGCTTGTCGGTGGTGTAAACCAGGTCGCTGACCTCCATATCGATCAGGTTGCGGATGATGCGGTGGCGTGACAGGTCATCCAGCACACTGCTGTGCCAGTGCACGCTTTCCACCAGGATCTCCCACAGGGTGATGCCCTCCAGCATGGAGGCGTTGATCATCCCCGAGCGCAGCCCGTCATCCAGGTCATGGGCAGTGTACGAGAGTTCGTCAGCAACGTTGGTGATCTGTGCTTCCAGGTGGCCGCGCAGGTCGGCGTCGTATTCGCGCGCGTCGGCAATGTCATATTCCGACTCGTGCTTCACGATGCCCTCGCGCACTTCCCAGCTCAGGTTGAGGCCTGGGAATTCGGGGTAGCGCTGCTCGAGTTTAGCCACGATGCGCAGCGACTGCCGGTTGTGGTCGAAACCGCCATGCTCTTTCATCAGGCGAGCCAGGGTAGCTTCACCGTTGTGGCCAAAGGGAGGGTGCCCCAGGTCGTGCGCCAGGCATATCGCCTCGGTCAGCTCGGGGTTGGCGCCTAAGGCCCGGGCAATGGTGCGCCCAATTTGCGACACTTCCAGCGTATGGGTGAGGCGCGTGCGGTAGTAATCACCCTCGTAGTTGATGAATACCTGGGTTTTGTATTCCAGGCGGCGGAAGGCGGTGGTATGTAGGATGCGGTCACGGTCGCGCTGAAAAACCGTGCGGTATTCCGGCTCTTCCTCGGGATAGCAGCGCCCCTTGGTGTTTTTACTGCGGATGCCATAAGGTGCCAGGCTTTGGTCTTCAATTGCTTCAAGTTCTTTGCGTGTATAAAACATATGCTTTTACCCTGAACCTACTTTTTAGGTTTTATTGATCCGGAGGCTATTATAACCCCTCTTATTAATGGCCTCAGCCGCCCTAATCTGCGTGCAGGAGCGTTCCCAACGGCTCACCCTGCAGGGCGCGCCGTACATCGCCGGGCTGCTCACCCGAAAAGATGCGTGCCCGGGTTCCAGGGGCATGCTCGATGATCCACAGCACCTGGCGCACCTTGTCAGCCATCCCGCCGGTCACATCTGGGGCTGAGGAGCCTCGTAACCACTGCTGCACCTCGGGGAAGGTATCGGGTGTGATCTCCTTCAACATTGTTGTGTTGGATGGAAAATCCTGCCAAACACCTGCCTCGCTGCCCGCCAGCAGCAAGCGGCCGGGCTCCAGGTCAGCCGCCAGGCTAGCAAACAGCTCCTCGGTAGAAAAAATCGTCCCCCCCAGCTTCTCATCAAGGACCGCGTCACCGTATACCACCGGCACCAGTCTATTTTCTAGGGCACTGAAAATAGGATCCAGGTTCCAGCTTGCAATTTGGTGCCCTTTGCCATAGACCATGGCTGAAGGTGGAAAGGCCATCGCTGGTACATTCGCCTTGCTAAGAGCTTGCATCACCAGCCGGTTCAATTCCGCGGCCTGGTACCATACTTCCACGAAACCCTGCCAATCCTCAGCGGATTTGACCCCTTGCCGGGTATGGTACTGTTCGGCAGTCATGTGACCATACGAGCCTGAGCCATGCCCCAGCAATAGTTTTAATTTTTGGTTATCCTCACGCGCCTGGGCAATTTCACGCGCCAGCCGCTCCAGCACATCCGAGCGCGGTGTGTGAGGCTGGTCTTTGATAGTAATCAGCGAGCCTCCCAGCTTGAGAAATACCAGGTTGTTATTCATGTCTTGCCCACCTCCGTTATGATTGTCCTCACCGCCCCGGCATTCAATAATGCAATGGTCACAGCGGTAGCTGCTCCATCCGGCACCAGTGCGATCATGTTGCCACCTCGCCCAGCGCCGGATAGCTTGGCGCCCAAAGCGCCGGCGGATCGCGCTGCATCCACCAGAGCGTCCAGCTCTGGGGAAGATACTTCCATTTGCCGGAGAATGGCATGGTTTTCATTCATCAGGGGGCCCAGGCTCTCGACCTTGCCCGAGCGGATGGCTTTCCGTGCGGAGACAGTGATGGCGCCCGCCACCTTGAACAGGCGCTCGAATTGCCGGGGCTCATGCTCCCATGCTTGGCGCACCGCGCCCACCACCAGCGAGGTGGGGCTTTTGATCCCGCTATCACCAATTACCAGCAAGAATGAGCACCCGACAGGCAATATTTCCGGCTCTTTACCTTTTACGAAATATATTGGCCGGGCATAGCTGATGACGGTATTATCGATTCCCGAAGGGGTGCCGTGGTAAATTTGCTCTGCTTGGTATACCAGGTTTGAAATTTGATGGTCATTCAGCGGGTGACCCCAGGATGCTGATAAAGCGCGCAATATGGCAACCGAGACCGCTGCCCCCGAGCCCATGCCACCGGCAATGGGGATGGTGGAATTAATTTTGATACTGCAAGCCGGAATATGGCTTATGTTCAGTGTAGCAGCGGCATTTGAGATTACAACAGCGAAGGGATGATCCTGAGGCAGGCTGTCAAGGGTGGTCTCCAGCCCAATATCGGGGGCGATGATCCTCACCAACCCGCCCGGGCTCTTTGGTTCGGCAACCACCACAGCTTTGGCTTGCACCTGCATGACTGGCACGGCGATCGCCGGCTGGCCATACACCACTGCATGCTCACCGAATAAGATAACTTTTCCCGGCGCTGTGGCTGAAAATGCTGGCATCCCTTGGTAACCCTCGAATGCTGCCTTAAACGGGCGACAGGTAGAAAATAGCCAAAATAGCCAGCACCCACAATAGCAGGGTGATCTGTAGCGGCCGGTCAGTGATGAGGATTTCCTCTGGTTCCCCACCGCTTTGTTTTACCTGCACCAGGTAAAGATAGCGGAAGATGCCATAGATGACGAATGGGATGGTCAGCATCATGGTATGGTTGGCGGGAAGGCTGGGAGCCGAGAATGTATACAGGCTGTAAGTGATGATCGCACTGCTTGACACGATCAGGATGAGCTGGTCGAGCAATGGCAGGGTATAGCCTTCGAGTGCTTTTCGGTGGGTGTTGGCCTCATCTGCCAGCAGGTTCAGCTCGGCGCGACGCTTACCAATGCCCAGGTAAAGTGCCAGGAAGGTGGTGAAGACGTACAGCCAGGGTGAGAAACTGGTAACCGAAATCAACGATACGCCAGCCCCCACGCGCAGCACGTAAAAGCTCGCCAGGCACATCACATCCAGGATGGGGGCGTGTTTAAGCCAGGCAGAATAGGCCAGGTTGAGCAGCAGGTAAGCCAGCCCGATCAGGGCAAATTCCGGCGAGAGCAGGGTGGCGGGGATGAATACCAGCAGGCCAATCACGATGCTGGCAGTGCGGGCGGTGGATACTTTTAGAATACCTGAAGCCAACGGGCGTTTGCTCTTTACAGGATGGTTGCGGTCGGCTTCCAGGTCTGCCAGGTCATTAACAATGTAGATGATGCTGGATAACAGGCAGAATAATACGATGCCAAGCAAGATGCGTGACAGCGCAGGCCAGTTGGTCAGCTGTTTATCGAAGATCAAGGGGATGGCCAGCAACCCGTTCTTGATCCACTGGCGCGGGCGCATGGTTTTCAACAAGGGTAGAATCAAAGATGCAGGCATATTACATTCTTCCAAGTTTACCTGAGAATCGTTAAATCTACATGTTAATATTTTCATATCTGGGACGGGATTCTCGGTTAAGATATGGGCATGCAAAAAACTCGCTTGGATATACTATTGGTGGAGCGTGGCTTGGCAGACAGCCGTGCGCTGGCGCAACGCCTGGTAATGGCCGGGCAGGTGCGCGTAAACGGGCAGGTTGAGCTGCACGCTTCCGCCAGGCTGCTGCCCGGCGTGAAGCTGGAAGTTGAAACCGGGCCGCGATTTGTGTCGCGCGGGGGTGACAAGCTCGATGCTGCCCTGCAGGCCTTCAACCTGGGCGTGCAAGGTTGCGTATGCGCCGATGTGGGCGCTTCAACGGGTGGCTTCACCGACTGTTTGTTACAGTATGGCGCCAGCAAGGTATATGCCATTGACGTGGGGCAGGGCATCCTGGATTGGAAGCTGCGCCGCAATGAGCGTGTGGTGGTGCTTGAGAAAACCAATGCACGTTACCTTGATAGCCTCCCCGAGCCGGTCAATGTGGTCACCATGGATGTGTCATTTATCTCGCTCAAGGTCATGCTGCCTGTAGTGTTACGCTGGTTTTCCGCACCATCCTCACCCGGGCAGCAGCCGGCTGGTTCGGTCATCTGCCTGATCAAGCCGCAATTTGAAGCCGGGCGGCAGGAGGTACGGCGGGGCAAGGGTGTGATCCGCGACCCTCTCGTACACCGCCAGGTGTTGCAGGATGTGCTGGCTTACGCCTGCCAGCAGGGATACGCGGTGCGTGGCGTGATCCGCTCGCCGCTCTTGGGCCCCAAGGGAAATATTGAATTCTTAGCCTGGCTGCAATATCCCGGGGCGCCGAACATGGATATAGAAGCCCTGGTTGACCAGTTGCTGCCAAGCGTAAATTAATAGAGACTAACCTGTCTCTGTCTTTCATTCATCGAAATCGGTTATACTAAGCCGCGTCTATGATTTCGGAACATATCCGCAACTTTTGCATCATCGCGCATATCGATCATGGTAAGTCCACACTGGCAGACCGGCTGCTGCATCTGACCGGCACAGTGTCTGACCGCGATACCACTGAGCAAATCCTCGACAGCATGGAGCTGGAGCGTGAGAAGGGCGTCACCATCAAAGCCTCGGCGGTCAGGATGAGCTATACTGCCCAAAATGGCGAAAAATACGAGCTGAACCTGATTGATACCCCCGGGCACGTGGATTTTGGTTACGAGGTAAGCCGGGCACTGGAAGCCTGCGAGGGCGCCTTGCTGGTAGTGGATGCCAGCCAGGGAGTGGAAGCCCAAACCCTTGCCAACCTGTACAGCGCCCTGGAAGCTGACCTAGAGATCATCCCCATCATCAATAAGATTGACCTGCCCTCGGCTCACCCGGATGAGGTGGCGCAGGACATCAGTAACCTGCTGGGCACACCCCCGGAAGATATCCTGCGCATTTCTGCCAAGGAAGGGACCAACATCGATGCCGTCCTGGAAACCATTGTCAAGGAAGTGCCTCCCCCCAGGGGTGATGAGAACGCCCCCTTGCAGGCCTTGATATTTGACTCGCACTACGATTCCTACAAGGGCGTGGTGGCTTACGTGCGCCTGGTGGATGGCCGGATCGAGCACACCGCCAACCTGCTGCTCATGGCAACCGGTTTCAACATCAAGCCGGTTGAGATCGGCATATTCTCCCCTGACCTGCGCCCGGTAACCACCCTGCTGGCTGGCGAGGTAGGCTATATCGCCACTGGCTTGAAAACAGTGCACGAGTGCCGGGTGGGTGACACCATCACCAACACCCTTCATCCGGCAGCGGCTCCCCTGCCGGGCTACCGCAAGGTGAAACCGATGGTTTTCGCCGGGATTTACCCGGTGGAGGGCGAGGATTATGCCGACCTGAAGGATGCCCTGGAAAAGTTGCAGCTCAATGACGCCTCACTGGTGTTTGAGCCCGAGACTTCCCAGGCGCTCAATTTTGGCTTCCGCTGTGGTTTCCTGGGCATGTTCCACATGGAGATCATCCAGGAACGCCTGGAACGCGAGTACAACCTGGATATCATCGTCACCTCACCCTCGGTGGAGTACGAAGTGGTGCTGGACACCGGCGAGACCATCCTGATCGATTCTCCGGCTGACCTGCCGGATGAGATGCTCATCGAGCAAATCCGCGAGCCGTGGATGGACATCCAGATCTTCAGTCCCACCGAGTTCTACGGCACGATCATGGAGCTGACCAAAAAAAAGAGAGGGGTATTTATCTCGCAAGATTACCCCGCTGCTAACCGCGTGCAGTTGAATTTCCAGATTCCGCTTTCCGAGCTGATCGTGGATTTCTTCGACTTGCTCAAATCGCGCACACGTGGATATGCTTCGCTCGATTATCAATTTGCTGAATACCGCCCGGATGACCTGGTGAAGCTGGAGATCCTGGTGAACGAGGAGCCAGTGGATGCTCTGGCAACCATCGTTCACCGCAACGATGCCTACCATAAAGGGCAGGCGGTGATCACCAAGCTCAAAGAGGTGATCCCGCGCCAATTATTCCTGGTGCCCATTCAGGCCTATGCAGCGGGCAGGGTGATCTCGCGTGCGAATATTAAACCTTTGCGTAAAGATGTGCTGGCAAAGTGCTACGGGGGAGATATTACCCGCAAGAAAAAGCTCCTGGAAAAGCAAAAGCGGGGCAAGAAGCGCATGAAGATGGTCGGCAATGTTGAAATTCCCCAGGAAGCCTTCCTGGCAGTGCTGCGCATTGGGGAGGAATAAAATCGCTACTCCCTTGGCCAAAAGCAAGTGGATCCGCATCTTGCCGGGGCTGGTTGTTAGCCTGGCAGCTCTGGCGATTGTCTTTTCCATGCTCGATTTGCGTATGTTTGCCCGCTCTGTCCGGCAGGCCGACCTGCGCTTTTTGTTCGCAGGGATCTGCGCCGAGGTGGTATGGCTGGTAGTGCGGGCTTTCTACTGGCGTACCCTGCTGCAAAATAAAGCTACCTACCACGATTCTTTCATTACCATCAATGAGGGCTACCTGCTGAACAATATACTGCCATTTCGCCTGGGAGAGATCGGACGGGCGTTCTTACTGGGAAGAAAGGCCGGGTTGGATTTCTGGCAGGTCATCCCTTCGATCTTGATCGAGCGCGCCCTCGACCTGGCGGTGGCTGTTGGGTTGTTCATCAGCACACTGCCGTTCGTGATCGGCATCGCCAGGGCGAAAGAAGCAGCTATAGCCACGGGTATCGCGGTGCTGGTTGGCCTGGTCGCGATTTATATCCTGGCCCGCAACCGCCAGGGGGTGCTTGGATGGATCGACCGGGCAGGCGAGCGCTGGAGCCTGGTTAAAAAACTGGCCGGCCGGCGGGTGATCGCTTTCTTCGATGGCCTTGGTATCATCACCGATGGTAGGCTCTTCATGAGTGCCCTGGGTTGGGAGGCATTGAATTGGCTGGTGAGCATCGGGCAGTATTACCTGTTCCTGCGCGCCTTTTTTCCGAACCCCAGCCTGCTGTGGGTACTCTTTGCCCTGGGTGTTGGCGCGCTGGGGATTGCTGCGCCTTCCTCGCCTGGCGCGATTGGGGTATATGAAGCCGTGCTGGTGGGAGCCTTGGTGGCATTCGGGGTCGATGCTTCTCCGGCTACGGCCTTTGCCCTGTCAGTTCACATCAGCGCTTACCTCGTTACCGGGCTGATTGGCGGCTATGGACTATACAAAGACGGGGAATCCCTGTCCAGCCTGTACCTGCGCCTGGGAAAGATGAAATCGGAGGGAGAGCCTTCCGTAGAAGACGGGTGAAACTTTTCCCAGGCTTCCTTCGTCATTGTAAATGTCATGCGAATTTTAACCACGCTCACTTATTACCGTCCTCATTATTCGGGGCTCACCATCTACGCTGAAAGGCTGGCGCGTGCTCTGGTGGCGCGGGGTCACCAGGTGACTGTGCTGACATCTCGCTACGACCGTAGGCTGCCTGCCCGTGAGATACGCGACGGTGTGCAGGTCATCCGCCCGCCTGTGCTGGCTTTTGTAAGTAAGGGTGTGTTGATGCCCTCCATGTGGTATTGGGCCTGGAAAAATATCCGCCAGGCAGATGTGGTTCACCTGCACCTGCCCCAGCTGGATGCGGCTTATATCGCACTGCTCGGCCGCCTGGCAAACAAGCCGGTGGTGATTACCTACCATTGTGACCTGCAGCTGCCCCGCGGTTTTGTGAATTATGTCGCCAACCAGGTCTCTCACCTGGCAAACAAGCTTTCCTTGGGTTTGGCTGACCAGCTGGTAGTGAATACCATGGATTATGCCCAAGAATCGGCCATCTTGAGCCCTTACCTTTCCAAAATCTATGCCATTCCAACACCTGTTGATCTGGTATCACCTACCGAAGAAGATGTCGAAAATCTAAAACAAAAAGCCAGGCTGGAGCCCGGGCAGCGGCTCATCGGTATGGTGGCGCGCTTTGCAGCCGAGAAAGGCGTGGAATACCTGGTGGAAGCCATGCCTGAAATCCTGCGTAAATATCCCACTGCCCGCGTATTGCACGTGGGTCAGTATGAGAACGTATTGGGTGAAGAGCAGTATGCCACCCGGCTGAAACCCCTGATCCAGCAGCTTGGCGATCACTGGACTTTCCTGGGCATCCTGGATGATCACCAGCTTTCGGCATTTTATCAACTGTGCGAGCTCACCGTCTTGCCGAGCACCAATTCCACCGAGTCCTTTGGAATTGTGCAGGTTGAATCGATGGTGAGCGGCACCCCGGTGGTAGCCTCCAACCTGCCGGGTGTGCGCCAGCCAGTGATGATGACTGGTATGGGCTGCCTGGTGGCACCTGCGGACGCGCTGTCGTTATCAGATGGCATCCAGAAAGTGCTTGAGCAACCCCAGCGATACCGGGTGGATGCGAGCGGCGTGGTTGGTAACTTTTCCTCTCAGCATATTGCTGGAGAATATGAAGACTTGTTCCAGCGCTTGCTAAGCAGTCGTCAACCCTTAGAAAAACGTAAAGCATAAGCGCTCGGTTGTTGGGCATCATGGATATGACTGAACAAAAAGACTATTTATGGCTAAACTTGCGTGAGCTGCCCTATTTTCGCGCCATGCTCAGGGCAGTAGAAGCACAGTTTTACCAGGACTACGATCTGCCTGGCCCCGTATTAGATGTTGGTTGTGGCGATGGCCACTTTGCCACGGTAGCTTTTGACCACCCGCTGGATGTGGGCCTGGACCCTTGGGCAGAGCCCATACGGCAGGCAAAGCATTATGGCGGGTATCGTCTGTTGGTGCAAGGGGATGGCGGACAGATGCCTTTTCCAGATGGATATTTTTCCAGCGCAGTCAGCAATTCGGTGTTGGAGCACATCCCGCAGGTACAACAAGTCCTTGTCGATCTGAGGAGGGTACTCAAGCCGGGCGCTCCCTTCCTGTTCTGCGTGCCCAACCCGCGTTACCAGAGTGAGCTTTCATTCCCTGCCTTCCTTACCAGGGTTGGCTTGAAGCGGCTCGGACACGCATATTCCAACTGGTTCATGCGTATGTCGCGCACCATCAATGCCGTCTGGCCTGAAACCTGGGAGAGCTGGCTCAAAGCTGCCGGTTTCAGGATTGAAAAGTATTGGCATTATTTTTCGCCCCAGGCCCTGCACATGCTCGAATGGGGTCACTTTTTTGGCGCGCCCACGCTGTTGCCACACGCTCTCACCAGGCACTGGATCATTGCTCCATGGCATTGGAACTTGTTCCTCACAGAAAGGCTGGTGAAGAGGCACGTGCTGGCACAATCCTATCCGCAAGGGACGTACACTTTTTATGTTGCCAGGAGCGTTTAACGGTGATGATCACCCTCTGGGCCGGCTGCGGTTCGACGGTAGTCTAACCGGTGCCAGCCCGCGCGTTGCCCTGGGCTTGCAAGCTATACCTGGATGGAGTATTATTCCCCTTCGTATGAGTGAGAGCCTGAACTTCCCGGCGGAGGCCGCATGAATCGCGAGCCAACGGTTCTTGATTTTGTTAAATCAATTTTTAAAGGGAAGTTATTGGCGATTCCCAACCTTCCAGAACCCTTGGAAGCTCCTCGACCCCCGGCTGAAAGCACCCATCAGCCCCCCGACCTGCCTGTTGAGCCGGCTGCTCAACAACAGGAGCAGAAGCGCAGGAGGTCACCCGGGCCGGCTTTCCCATGGCGATCGCTGTTGGCATTAGGATTGGCTCTGGTCGCACAGGTTTCATTGCTGCCACGCTCAAACCGTGCCTGGATTCCGGGCGTCATCCTGTATGCTTGCGCGGCCGGTTGGCTGGTTTTTGTCAGTTGGAAAAATGAGTGGACTCCAGCCGAGCTGCCGGAAACCGGGCAACGCCAGGATGATTACCGTGTGCGCTCCAGGTGGCTGTACGCCAGCCTGCCATTGGCTATGGTGACTTTCCTCTTGATGGGCGGTAACCGGTTTACCGTGCTGAACGTTACCCTGTGGGTTCTGGCAATTATTTTCACCATTCTGGCATTCTGGCAGGGAGATATTCCAATAAAAACCTGCTGGAATCGGCTCAAAACCCACCTGCATTTCCCCATAAAACTTTCGGTGACCGCCTGGACGATGCTGGTAGTGCTTACCGTCGTGCTGGTGGTTTTCTTTCGGGTTTATCGTATCAACCAGGTGCCATCCGAGATGGTCAGTGACCATGCCGAAAAATTGTTGGATATTTGGGATGTCTTGCACGGGCAGACCGGCATCTTTTTCCCGCGCAATACGGGGCGCGAAGCGATCCAGATGTACCTGACCGCCGGTATCATCCAGGTCTTACATACGGGATATTCCTTCCTGAGCCTTAAGCTTGGCACCATCCTGGCAGGTCTGCTCACCCTGCCGTATCTTTATTTGCTTGGGAAAGAGCTGGGAAACCGTCGCGTGGGGTTGTTAGCCGTGCTGTTTGCAGGTATCGCCTATTGGCCTAATGTCATTTCACGCATCGGTCTTCGCTTCCCCCTCTACCCGCTGTTCGTAGCACCTACCCTGTATTATCTGATCAGGGGGCTGCGCACCTCGAATCGCAACGATTTCCTGCTGGCAGGGCTGGCATTGGGCATCGGTCTGCATGGTTATACGCCTATCCGTATCCTGCCCATCATTGTGCTGGTGGCAGTGGGTTTGTACCTGCTTCATCCCCAGGCCAGGGGCAAGCGTTTGCAGGTGATTTCCGGGCTGATGGTTTTGGTGTTAGTTTCCCTGGTGGTCTTCCTGCCTCTGCTCAGATTCGCCCTCGAAAATCCTACCATTTTCAACCTGCGGGCTTTTTCACGAGTTGGCACAGCCGAACGTGCCTTGCCTGGACCTGTTTTGTTGGTCTTTCTGAAAAACTTATGGAATGCTTCCATTATGTTCTTCTGGTCAGATGGCACCGTGTGGGTGCACTCGATCACCAACAGCCCTGCACTTGATGTTATTTCAGCGGCATTATTCTTCCTCGGTTTAGGTTTAATATCCTTGCGCTATATCCGGCGGCGCACCTGGCAGGATCTTTTCCTGCTGCTCTCTGTGCCTCTCTTAATGATGCCTTCCATCCTGTCTTTGGCTTTCCCCGATGAAAACCCGGCGTTAAACCGCGCTGCGGGAGCGCTTATCCCGGTGTTTATCCTTGTGGCTATCGCCCTGGACGGTTTGATGGCGGCTTTCGAAAAACACCTATCTACAAAGCCGGGCAGGAATTATGCCTGGGGCGTGGCTCTTTTCCTGGCAATGATCTCAGCCATGTTAAATTATGACCTGGTATTCAACCAATACGCGCGCTCATTCCAGCAATCCGCCTGGAATACCTCCGAAATGGGAGAAGTGATCCGTGAATTTGGTGCGCTTTATGGAAGCACAAATACCGCCTATGTTGTGCCTTATCCTTATTGGGTGGACACCCGCCTGGTGGGAATGATCGCTGGCGATACAACCCGTGATTTCGCCATCCAGCCAGACCAACTTGCCGCCACGCTGAACATTCCACAGCCCAAGCTATTCCTGCTTAATCCGCAGGATGAAACCGGCCTGAACTTGTTGCGCCATCTGTTTCCACAGGGAATTGCCTCGAATTATGCTTCAAAGGTTGGTAAGGATTTCTATATCTATATGGTCCCTGAAGCTTCATCTGCCCCGGCAGGAGCAGCCACTCCAGGGGAGATGCCACCCAATGCAATGGATTACCCATGGGAGAGCAAATGACACTATCCACCCAAAAGAAAAATCGACGCTGGGTGAGCCCATGGGTATATGATGTCTTGCTGGTCTATATTTTGCTCATCGGGGCATTTTTCCGTTTCGTGGGCATTGAATGGGGTGATTTCCAGTATCTTCATCCCGACGAGCGTTTCCTGATCTGGGTCGGCACTGATATCCAACCCATCGGCAGCCCCGAATCGATGCTGGGAATACCTCCCAATATAGTATCTGACCCCTGGAGGGCCAATTACCCCAGTGCTTATCCTGATTGCCAGAGTTGGGGCGGCTATTTTGATGCTTCCTGCTCACCGCTGAACCCCAATAACCGCGGGCACTCGTTTTATGTGTATGGCACCCTGCCCTTATTCCTCACCCGCTATGCAGTGCAAATCGTCTATGGTCATTCGGGCTTTAATGAAATGACCATTGTAGGCAGGGCACTTTCGGCATTTGTGGATCTGTTGTCCATCGTTGTGGTCTACGCCATCGGCTCGCGCTTATTTAAAAAGCCTGTAGGCTTGCTTGCGGCGGCTTTTTACGCCTTTACGGTTTTGAATATCCAGCAATCCCATTTCTTCACCATGGACACATTTATTAATTTCTTTACCCTGCTGGCCGTGTATTTTGCCGTCAGGGTGAGTATGGTGAAGGATGAAGCGCGCGTGGTGCAGCTTGCTTCAGGTGATGGCGCGCGATCCACATCATCAGGAGAAGAAGAGGCCGAGCAACCTGACACGCTCAACGGGCGGATTAGCGATCTCGTCAAACGTCCCTACTTTTGGCTCTCGATTGCTTTTGGGATTGCCCTTGGATGTGCCGTAGCCTCCAAGCTGAGCGCCGCGCCGGTAGCTTTTACATTACCGGTGGCTTTTGTGGTGGTCGTTCTACGCAAACCCAAAGCGGAACGCTACCGCGATGTGGTCAATGCTTTCGTTTACCTGGGAATTGCCGCCTTTGTCAGTATCCTGGTCTTCCGCATCCTACAGCCATATGCCTTCCTGGGGCCTGGGTTCTTTGGCTTACGCCCCAACCCTCAATGGGTGGATAATATCAAGGAGCAGCGCGCCCAGGCTGCCGGAGACATCGATTTTCCACCTTCATTGCAGTGGGCAAACCGTCCAATTTGGTTCTCGGCGCAGAACCTGATCGAGTATGGCCTGGGTATACCCCAGGGCATCCTGGCTTTTATCGGCATGCTGTGGGCCGGGTGGCGCATGATCAAGGGAGACTGGCAACCCCATCTTGTGCTATGGTTGTGGGGAGGCTTCTACTTCGTCTGGCAATCATTGATGTTCAACCCCACCATGCGCTACCAGCTGCCCACCTATCCCGTCTTGGTAGTTTATGCAGGCTGGACACTGGTGGAGCTGTGGAACCTGCGAAAAAGCCGTCTGGCTCTAGCTGGAGCGGGGGAAAGGGAGGCGCAGGCGCCTAAGTTTGCATGGGCACGCCCAACTGCCTTATTTGGGGGTGGCATGGTAATGGGTGCCACTCTTGCCTGGGCGCTGGCTTTCAGCCTAATTTATACCCGTCCCGTCACCCGCGTGGCAGCATCAGATTGGATTTTCCAAAATATCCCCGGGCCAATCAACCTGCACATCCAGGCAGCAGGCGGGATGGTCAACCAGCCCCTTTCTGTTCCATATGGCAGCACCCTCCAGCCCGGCGTACCTTATCAAAACACATTCGTGGCGAATGCGGATGGAGTCGTAAACGAAGTCTATCTGGGGCATTTATCCAATGCCCTAGGTTCTGATACTTCATCCTCCCCAGGCACGCAAACGCTGGTGCTTTCTTTGGTGAGCATTGAATCCCTCGGGAATGACCTGCTGGGCTCAACGGCTACCATTGACGCCGACCTTACCCCAGGGGTCAGCGGCCTGGGCGCGGGCTACACGATGACCTTCGATAAACCCTTCACCATCCAGAAGGGTATGCACTACTTGCTCACCCTGGCGGTGACCAACGGCAGCGGCGCCCTTGCTGTGCAAGGCTCGGCCATTGCCAATGAAGGGGACTGGGACGATGGCCTGCCCTTGCGGTTGGATTCCTATGACCCCTTCGGCGGGATATATACCCCGGGTTTGAACTTTAACATGTATACCGATGACAGCCTTGAAAAATTGAACCACTTCATCGATATCTACGACCAGGCTGAGTATCTGCTGATCAGTTCAAACCGCCAGTGGGGCTCACTACCCCGCCTTCCTGAGCGCTTTCCCATGACCACCCTGCACTACCGGCACCTGTTAGGTTGCCCGGATGACAAGACCATCACATGGTGTTACAGCGTTGCCAAGCCTGGCATGTTCCAGGGTGATCTGGGCTTTAACCTGGTGGCCGTCTTCCAATCCAATCCCGCCCTCGGGCCATTCAACATTAATGACCAGTTCGCCGAAGAGGCATTCACGGTTTATGACCACCCCAAGGTGCTGGTATTCGAGAAAAACGATGCTTATAGCTCTGACCATGCACGCCAGATCCTCAGCCAGGCTGATTTTTCCGAGATGGTGCGCATTACCCCCAAGAAAGCCACCCCGCATCCCGCCAACCTGCTCCTGCCGGAGGTGCAGCAGTTCGTCCAGTCGATCGGCGGCACCTGGTCGCAGCTGTTCAACCCCAATGGCATCTTCAACAGCATAGAACCATTGGGAGTCATTGTCTGGTACCTCAGCGTGGCAATCCTTGGATTGCTTACATACCCCCTGCTGCGGCTAACGCTACCCGGCCTTGCAGATAAGGGCTATCCATTGGCGCGCACTGCTGGGATGTTGATCCTGGCTTACCTCACCTGGCTGGCGGGCTCTGCCAGTATCCCCTTTACCCGCACGACCATTACAGTGGTGATCATCATCATGGCTATGGCAGGGGTCTACCTTGCCTACCGGCAGCGCGACGAGCTGCGCGAAGAATGGCGCACCCGCAAGAGATACTTCCTGGCTGTTGAAGGCCTGACACTGGCATTTTTCTTGGTGTTTCTGTTCATCCGCCTGGGTAACCCAGATTTATGGCACCCTTATAAGGGTGGCGAAAAGCCCATGGATTTTTCCTACTTCAATGCCGTGTTGAAGAGCACCACCTTCCCACCCTATGACCCCTGGTACGCGGGTGGATATATGAACTACTATTACTGGGGTTATGTATTCGTGGGCGTGCTGGTCAAGTGGTTGGGCATCGTGCCGGCATTCGCCTATAACCTCATTATCCCCACCTTGTTCAGCATGGTCACCATGGGTGCCTTCAGTATCGGCTATAACCTCAGCCAGCTACATCGCAAAACAGTGGCTCCTGAGAATGGGCAGGATCCACCAGCTGATCACCAGCCGAAATCTATCTCATCCAATCGAGCGTACCTGGTTGGCCTGGCGGCCGCTCTGGGCATGGGTGTGCTGGGCAACCTGGGCACGCTGCGTATGATCGTGAAGGGCTGGGAATCGCTGGGTATCCCTGGTGGTCTCACCGACAGCACACCATTCCTCACCCGCCTGGCTGGGCTGCCGGTGGGCTTGTGGAGTAACTTGTTCCACGGCGTAGCACTGCCTTACTCACTGGGAGACTGGTATTGGATTCCCAGCCGTGCTATCCCCGCGCCCGGAGACGTGGAGCCCATCACCGAATTCCCCATGTTCACCTTCCTTTACGCTGACTTGCACGCCCACATGATGGCAATGGCCATCGCCATGCTGGCCCTCACCTGGGCCGTGGCGGTGTTGATGGGAAAAGTCCGCTGGCAGAGCATCGGCGTGGGTGTGCTCAGCATCGTGCTGGGTGGGTTGGCGATCGGTGCGCTCTACCCCACTAACCTGTCTGATATTTACACCTACTTGCCCATTGGCATGCTGGTGTTGGGCTATTGCGTGTTCCGCTACGCGGATATTGGTTGGTTAACCTGGCTGCCGCGTATCGCGCCTGTTGCAAAGCGGCTGGCAATGGCGTTTATAGGAATGTTGCTGCTGGCCGTGCTCTCCTATGGATTGTACTTGCCTTATCGAGAGTGGTACGCCCAGCCGTATAGCTCGATAATCCCCTGGACGGGCACACACACGCCGCTCGTCTCTTATCTCACCCACTGGGGCCTGTTTCTGTTTGTCATCGTCTCCTGGATGGTCTGGGAGACGCATGAGTGGATGGCAAGCACACCGCTGAGCTCACTGCGCAAGCTCCAGCGCTACAGCAGTCTGATCATCTCGACGTTGATTGTCATCTTCCTGGCCTGCCTGTTGCTAAGTGTAAAAATCCCCGGTATTGAGAACATGAGCCTGGTGGGCAAGCTGCCCATCGGCCGGGGCGCTTCACTGGCCTGGTTCATCCTGCCTTTAGCCGTTTGGGCGGGAGTGTTGCTCTTGCGCCCCGGGATGCCAGACCTTAAGCGCCTTGTGCTGTTCCTGGTGGGTACGGCGCTGCTCATTACCCTGATGGTGGAAGTGGTGGTGGTACGCGGCGATATTGGGCGCATGAATACCGTGTTTAAATTTTATTTGCAGGCCTGGGCATTATTCGCGGTGAGTGCTGCAGCAGCCCTCGGCTGGCTGCTCGCGCCGGTGAAACGCTGGCTGCCCGGCTGGCGCGTTTCTTGGCGGGCGGCTTTCTCATTTATGGTATTTTCTGCCGCCCTATTCACCTTGTACGGCAGCATGGCGAAAATCAAAGACCGCTGGGTGACCACTGCCCCACATACCCTTGACGGGATGGCATACATGCCCTTTGCCACCTACTACCAGGACTATCCCAATGTCACGGATAGCACGCCTTCTGACCAACGCGGGATTAACATGGACCTCAGCCAGGATTACCGCGCCATCCGCTGGATGCAGGAAAATATCCAGGGCTCGCCGGTGATCGTGGAGGCTAATTCGCCCAACCTGTACCGCTGGTATTCACGCTTCACTATATACACCGGCTTGCCTGGTGTGCTCGGTTGGGAGTGGCACGAGCAGCAGCAGCGAGCACTCAACCCATCCAGCTGGGTCTCCGAGCGACTGGCTGACATAAACCAGTTCTATACCACGGTGGATACCGGCGTGACCAGGCAGTTCTTGAACCTGTACCAGGTGAAATACATCGTGGTCGGCCAGCTGGAGGAGGTCACCTACTCCGGCCCGGGTCTGGATAAATTCCCGGCTTTCAACGGTGTGCTGTGGAACGAGGTATACCACGATGAGAGCACCACAATTTACCAGGTGATCCCATGATCCAGGTACTTGTTTGGTGGCTGATCATGCAATTGCTGGGCTGGCTGGCCCTGCCCACTGCCATGCGCATCTTCCGCTGGCTGCCAGACCATGGTTTTACGTTTTCCAAGGCTATAGGCCTGTTATTGGTCAGCTATTTTTTGTGGGCAGGTGCCAGTACGGGCTTGCTGAACAATGACCTGGGTGGCATCCTGTTTTCCACGCTGCTGGTTGCCGCCATCTCTAGCTGGTTTTACCTGCGCAACAAGGGTGGGTTGATACCTGAGCTTCGTTCCTTCCTGCGTGATAAGTGGAAGCTGGTGGTAACCGTGGAAGTGCTCTTCACCCTGGCTCTGGTTGGCTGGGCAGTGTTGCGCGCTTATGCACCTTATAAAATCGAGCCCACCGGCGGTGAAAAGTTCATGGAAATCGCTTTCCAAAATGCCATATTGCGCAGTGATCATTTCCCGCCCCTCGATCCATGGCTGTCAGGTTTCGGTATCTCCTATTACTATTTTGGTTACGTGATGATGGCGATGCTCACTCGGCTTTCAGCCGCGGTATCTGGAATTGCCTTCGATTTGTATGATTCGCTACTGTTTGCCCTCACCCTGATCGGCGCCTTTGGTGTGGTTTACAACCTGGTGGCATTCACTCTCCGGGTGCGCCACGAGAAAACAGGTGCTGCCCCTCCTGCTGGTCCTCCGCTGCTCGCTGGGGTGTTGGGTGGGTTGTTAGTGACCGTGATGGGTAACCTGGAGGGAGTGTTAGAGTCACTGCACGCCAGCGGCATCTTGCCAGCCAGCTTTTGGGCTTGGATTGATATCCCAGGCCTGGCCGAGGCGCCGGTGCTCAACTCCTGGTATCCAGGGAATATATTCTTGTGGTGGTGGCGTGCTTCACGCGTGCTGGCCGATAAGAATTTTCTTGGCCAGAACTTTCCCGTCCAGCCTATTGATGAATTTCCCTTCTTTAGCTTTATCCTCGGCGATAATCATCCCCACGTCCTGGCGCTGCCCTTTGTATTGCTGGCAGTTGGGCTGGCTTTCAATCTGCTGGCCTGGCAGATTGGTAAAGGGAAGGTGGATGCCCCAAGAGCTGATGACCCTGCCTCACCACCAAGGGCGCATTGGTGGAATCCGGTGGCTTTCTCTTTTGATTCCCATTGGCTGCTGTTTGGTTTCTCTGGATTGATCCTGGGCTCGCTGGGCTTCCTGAACACCTGGGACCTGCCAATTTATGTGGGCTTGGTGATGCTGGCGTACGGCATGGGGCAGGTCATGGCGAGGGGAAAGATCGATCGGGACATCATCGCCCGCACGGTGGTCCTCGGCCTGGGCCTGGGCATCCTGTCGGGTGTGCTGTATATTTTCTTTTACTTTAGCTTTAGCTCGCAAGCCTCCGGGATTTTACCTTATGTCTTTCCACCCACTCGCCTGCCTCAATACCTGGTCATGTTCGGAACATTTATTTTCCTGGTGGTGTGCTTCATGGTTGGTTACCTGTTGTGGCCCATGGAAGAGCGCGGGCAGCTGCTGAAATCTGCACTCCGCTGGTGGTGGCGCATCTTGTTGGTGTGCGTTGGCCTTTACCTTTTGATCATGCTACTGATTTTCCTGGTTTTACAGCTTCAGTCGCTTATGCCGGAAAGCACGTTGATCCTCAACCTCCAGTCGGTATTGGGTGGGTTGAGCCTGAACCAGGCATTGCTGGATAGCCTGGTCGCCAGGGTCAGCGACCCATGGCTGCTGCTGATGCTGACCGCCTTGCTGGCGCTGGTCCTTGCCAATGTTGGAGGTCTGTTACACCACAGGGCGGCAGTGAATGATATTGAAGACCATCCCGCCAATTCCCTACCGGCCATTACCAGTGATATGTTCGCCTTTATCCTGATCTTCGCCGGCCTGGCTCTAACCTTGATCGTCGAATTCCTGTATCTGCGCGACAGCTTCGGCGTGCGCATGAATACTGTGTTTAAATTCTATTACCAGGCCTGGGTGATGCTGGGTTGTGCCAGTGCATATGGTATCTGGTGGTTGCTGGATCATCTCAGGCACTCTGCCACGCGCACCCTGTTTGCCTCGGGCGCCGCCCTCATGATCGGCTTGGGCTTGGTCTACACCGTGATGGCCATTCCCAGCCGCGCCGGTGGTTTTGTCGGATCCGCCAACCTGGATGGGGCTAGCTCGATTGCCTCCAATAACCCCGACGATTGGGCTGCCATTCAGTGGCTGGACCAATACGCCGAGCAGGGGCAGCCAGATGGCAGCGTACCGGTCATCTTGGAAGCCCCCAGCGTTCCACCCTGGGGCGGTTCGTATACCTACGAGGGTCGCATCAGCGCTTTCACCGGCTACCCAACCGTGCTGGGCTGGGCCGTGCACGAAAGCCAGTGGCGAGGGAGTTATGACGAACAGGCTAAACGAGAGCCTGATATCGCTGCCATCTATTCCACTTCTGATGTTCAAACCATGCTGGATTTGCTACATAAGTGGGACGTTAGCTACGTAATCGTGGGCACGCCTGAGCTCACATATATCCAGCATGTTTGCAGCCAGGCTGGCTCAGGCTGCAACACCAGCAATGCTTTGCATAAGTTTGATATTGCGTTGCAGCCGGTCTTCAACCATGGGCAGGTCACCATCTATAAAGTGCCGTAATAAGACTAATCGATGTAGAAAATCGAGTTACTTAGAAATTGTCATTTTCTGGGATGGGTATTCCCCCGGGGTTTTTAATCTTCTCACTGAAGGCGGTATAATACGCACGAATATTCCATGGACGACACCCATCCTCGTAATGAAATCATCCTCTATTCCCTGGCGTTTCTCTTGGCGTTGGCCATCCGCTTCTACCAGCTTGGCGCAGGCCCTTTGAGTGATGTTGAAGCGCAATGGGCGCTTCAGGCTTTAAGCCTGGTTCGTGGCGAGCCGGTTATACTGGGTCCACAGCCAGCCTATCTCCTGCTCACCAGCCAGCTATTCTCCATCTTTGGCAACTCGAATGTCATCGCCCGCCTCCTGCCGGCACTGGCGGGCAGCCTGTTGATCTGGCTGCCATATTTTTTCCGTCGCTGGATGGGAAAGTCACGCTGGATGCATTGGGCAGGCGTGCTGATGGCTTTTGGCCTGGCGATTGATCCCGGGCTGGTATCCCTCTCCAGGCAGGCAGGCAGCCTGATGCCAGCCTTGGCTTTCAGCATGCTTGCCCTGGCGTGCTTGTATAACCGGCGCATGGTTTGGGCGGGCATATTCGGGGGGCTGGCATTGCTTTCAGGGCCAGCTTTCCTGCAAGGTTTGCTGATCTTGGGGTTTGCCTGGGGTCTTTTCAGGCTGATTACCAGGAAACCTGCCTACATATCGCAAGATGAGGTTCAAGCGCAATCGATGGATGGCCCACTACCTGCCATCACTGTTTGGCCTGGCATGATTGCAGTTTTGATGACCCTACTGGTTGCCGGCACGCTCTTTTTACGGGTTCCCCAGGGGTTGGGCGCCCTGGCAGATACGATCTCAGCTTATGTGCATACCTGGGTTACCTCCAGTGGCATACCGGTGTTGCGGTTGCCGGGTGCAGTGTTGGTGTACCAGGCGGTTATACTGGTTCTGGCGATTATTTGTGCTGCGCGGGGATGGTTTGCTTCCTGGGAAGAGCCACACCAACGCCAGCTTGTAACTGGTTTATCGGTATGGGCTGCCGTGGCATTTTTCATTCCCTGGATCTATGCCGGTCGCCAGGTTGGTGATATGGCCTGGGCGCTTATTCCTCTTTGGGCTCTTGCGGCCATTGAAATCAGTCGCTCTCTTTCCATCGCCGAAGAGCGGGCCACACGCATGATCGGTGCAGGCCTGGGACTGCTGCTGTGCTTGTTTGCTATAATCGCCTGGTTTAATCTGCTTTCGGTTGGTCGCTACCAGGCCAATCTTCCGCTCTATTGGGGGGTGGTCATCGGCGCCCTCCTGCTGGGAGTACTCGCTGTATTCCTGGTGATGGCTGGATGGTCGGTTAAAGCTGCCAGGATGGGTGTGGTGGCGGCGCTGTGCGTGGTGATGGGATTGCAGCTCATCTCGAATACCTGGGGAATATCCATATTGCGCCAGAACAATGTGCAGGATCTGTGGAGCATTCCACCATCCACCGGCCAGCTTGGCTTGCTGATGAACACCCTTTCTGATATTTCCGTCTGGCACACAGGTTTGCGTGACCAGCTGAAAGTGGTCGTGATGGTGGATTCACCTGCGCTCAAGTGGGCTTTGAGGAATGATCCTTACGCCAGCTTCGTAACTTCCCTCGCTCCCACTGAAACACCTCCTGCGGTCATTACCCTCAAAGGTACCGAGGAGCCCAGGTTGCAGCAGCAGTATCGTGGCGAAGATTTCGTGTGGCGCCTCTATCCGGGTTGGGATGGCATTTTCCCGCCCGACTTTATTAATTGGCTGGCCTTCCGTAAAGCGCCTCTCAGCCAAGACCAGATCATCCTCTGGGCACGTGTGGATATTTTTCCGGTTGGGGGATCATCATCGACTGGGAATACGGTGCCGTAATCATGCGAGGAGTGATGACCGGCGTTGGCATCCCTACAGTTATTGCCATCGATGGCCCAGCCGCTTCAGGGAAATCCACGCTGGGGCAGAAGCTTGCCCAGGTTTTGGGCTATTTGTATTTTGACACCGGCGTAATGTACCGGGCGGTCACCTGGCTGGCCTTGCAGCAGGGGTTGGATATTGGGGATGAGCCTGCCATTACCCACCTCGCTGAGCATGCGCATATTGATGTTCGTCCTCCTTCGCTTCAGGATGGCCGGGCTTATGACGTTATTGTGGATGGGCAGGATATTACCTGGGAGATCCGCCAGCCTGAGATAGACTGCAATGTTTCGCCAGTTTCGGCATATGCGGGGGTCCGCAAAGCATTATCAGCGCAGCAACGCCGTATTGGCAGGCGCGGTAGGGTGGTGATGGTAGGGCGCGATATCGGCACCGTTATATTACCGAACGCAGGTTTGAAGATATACCTGGATGCCTCGGTGGAAGAGCGTGCCCGTCGCCGTTATGAAGAGCTGCGTAATCGAGGAGCCCCCGCGGATTACAAGACGATTTTGCAGGCCATGCAGAGGCGCGATCAGATCGATTCCCATCGCAGGGTTGCCCCGTTGCGCCCCGCTGAAGATGCCAAAATCCTGTGCACCGATGGATTGGATATCGAGCAGGTATTCGAACAGGCCAGGGCGATGGTATACGAAGAATGAAGCCATATTCAGTACCTTTCCTCAACAGGGCATTTCGCCAGGTTTTCCGGCCGGTTTTCCGCCTGGTTTTTCACATTTTGAGTAATGTAAGTATCGTTGGCCTGGAAAATGTACCGAAAACTGGGGGGTACCTGATTACCATCAACCATGTATCCCTCTTCGAGCCACCCTTCCTGCTTGCCTTCTGGCCTGTTCCACCCGAAGCTGCCGGGGCTGTCGAAATTTGGGACCGTCCCGGGCAGGGTATCCTGGTCAGGCTGTATCATGGCATCCAGGTCCACCGGGGTGAATTCGACCGGCAATCCCTGGAAAGCATGATCGCTGTTCTGCAATCTGGCAGACCCCTGCTCCTGGCTCCCGAAGGCGGTAGGGCGCATGAGCTGGGTATGCGCCGGGCTTTGCCGGGTGTGGCGTATATTGTCGATAAAACCCATGTCCCGGTTGTGCCCGTGGGTGTTGTGGGGGCAACCGATGATTTTCTCGACCGTGCTTTGCATTTTCACCGGCCCAGGATTCAAATGCGCATCGGACAGCCATTTCGCCTTCCCCGTGTGGAGGGAAAAGGGGCAGCACGCCGGGAATCCTTGCAGTCGAATGCAGACCGGATCATGCAGGCCATCGCCACCCTGGTGCCGCCTGAATACCATGGGGTCTATCACAACCCAGGAGAGCTGGCATGACCGCGACTCACCAAAAGACATCCATGTGGTCATCCCGTGGCTATAACCATTCACGTCTGGAATTTCGTCGCCGCGTATTACGATTTTTGATCCGTTACATCGGTTTTACGATACTGGCGAAGATAGATCGGGTAGAAGGCATGGAAAATGTACCTGCCAGCGGGCCGGCCATCATGATGATCAACCATATCAATTTCGTCGATCCATTTGTGGTCATCAATGTCTTGCCGCGCAATATCGTGCCCCTGGCCAAGGTCGAAGTGTACAATTATCCTATCGTCGGCATATTCCCCCGTATTTATGGCGTTATTCCTGTGCAACGCGAAGAGTTCGACCGGCAGGCCATCCAGGGTGCCCTTGAAGTATTGCGGGCCGGCGAGATCATCCTGGTAGCGCCTGAAGCCCACCGTGGTCCTGCCTTGCGCCAGGGAAAGGAAGGTGTGGCTTACCTGGCAACCCGAGGAAATGCCCCCATTGTACCCGTAGCCATTGATGGCACAATCGGCTTCCCCACCCTTCCATTCATGCCTCGCTGGCGTGGTCCGGGTGCCATTTTGAAATTTGGCCGTTCATTCCGCCTGAATCTACCGGGCAAACGAGCCAATCTGGAAATGTTACGCCAGATGACCGATGAGTCCATGTATGTCCTCTCGGCTATGCTGCCGGAGTATCGCCGTGGTTTTTACGCCGACCTGTCGCGCGCTACGCACGAATTTATTGAGTGGGTTTAGACTTACAAATTAACCAGGAGCATAAGAAGTCTGTTTGCTCCTGCAATGGGTAGTCGACATACATGCTATAATCATTTTAGTGTAGTTTTTACGTCATGCCACCAATATGATTATTGATCTCACCCTGCTAGGAAATCCCTTACGCATCAATCAACCCCAGGAAGTCATCGGCTGGGTGGCATGGTTGGCATTGTGTGGCTTTTTAACCTTCCTTGTGATCAGCTGGAGGAAATTCAACCGGCATTGGACGCATTTACAAGGGGGTATTTTTGTTGTCCTGTTCGTCTTATTACTGATCACCAATCTATTTTTGGTCATCCGCATCCCGGCGGTGTGGGAGATCATTGCACCCACCCGGGCAGCTAACCTTGACCAGACCGCCATCATGGTTTTCGCCGCCGTGCCATGGGTGCTGGCAGCCGGGTTGTTGGGAGTATTTCCAGCCACAGGCCTGGGCTTGCTTTCCGGACTTATGGTATCCTTGCTGGATACACACAGCCCATTCACGCCACTTGAATTCGGATTGCTGGCGGCTTTTTTAGGTGCTGCTTTCCAGCAACGTTACCGCACCTGGAGTTTTCACCTCCTGCGCCGCCCGCTTTTTTCAACGCTTCTGCTGTCATTGATTTATCCGGTGCTTTACATCCCCGATGCCACCCTGGCGGCCACTGGCAGCCTGGCCGGCCGCCTGGATATTGCTCTCTCGCAGGTGGAGGTAATGGGGATTGTGATGGGCGTTCAATTGCTGGTTGGGGGGATGTTCTCTGAGATGGTTGCACTCGTATTTCCCAGGTTATGGGGTTCTTTAAGTCCCCTGGAACCATCGCCGGTTGAGCGCCGCCTGCAAAGCAGGTTTATTTCCAGCCTGGCACCCCTGGCAATCCTTGTGGTAGCCGGGCTCATGGCCGGAGATTGGATCGTTGCCGGTAAGGCTGCCAAAAATTCTTTAAACGACCGCCTTGAAAGCACGGCCAGGATGGCGGCTGGTAATTTCCCTTCCTTCCTTGAAACGGGACAAAATCTGATCCAGATCATCGCCAATAACCCAACCTGGTTGCATGGGACGCTCGCGGAAAAAAATATATTATTGGGCGAAACCCTGGGTACTATCCCTTATTTCAACGAGCTATACCTTCTGGATACGAAAGCCAAATCTATAACCGGATACCCGTTTGAGAATTTTTTGGATTCCTCGCCTTCTGCAAAGGAATATCCCGAAGGGTACAATTATGCCTTGAAAGAGCAGGAACCCATTCAAACCATCCAGATGTATGTCCTGCCTCCTTCTTTAGGAGGTGTGTCTGCTCGCCTGTCGTTTATGGTAGCCGTAATCGATAGTGCTACAAAGCAGCCTGGCGGGGTTTTGGTGGGCCGCACCGATCTTGCCACAAACCCATTTGCCGAGCCGATCATCAATTCTCTCAACGATCTGGCAGATATTGATGGTGAGGGGATGCTTGTAGATGGATCAGGCCTCATTCTCTACAGCTCAAACAGGAAATGGGTAATACAGGAATATCATGGCCAATCTTCTGCGAATGGTATCTTCTTTGAAGGTACCACTCCCGATGGTACCCGCAGCCTGATGTATTACCAGCCTGTCGGAAGCCAACCGTGGGCCGTAGTTGTCAGCGTTCCCGCCCAAGAAGCACAGCAGCTGGCCTTGCAGATCGCCGCGCCGTTAATGGTCATCATCATTATCCTGTTTTTGATCGCCGCCCTGGTGCTGCGTTTTTCGCTGCAAACAGTGACGGCCTCCCTGCAGAACCTGGCCCAGGAGACCAATCGCATTTCCAGCGGGCAGCTGGATAACCCCCTCGAAACAAATGGTAATGATGAGGTCGGCCAGCTGCGCCATGCCTTCGAAAACATGCGCACCAGCCTGAAGGCGCGTCTGGATGAGCTGAACCGCCTCCTGCAAGTCAGCCGTGGGGTGGCATCGAACCTGGAATTCCATGAATCAGTAAAGCCGGTGATGGAAGCTGCCCTCACCACAGGCGCCACCGCTGTGCGCGTGGTACTCTCCCCTGAAGCCTTACCCGAGATGAAGGGCGGGTCTCCACCGCCGAGCCGCTTTGGATACGGGGATGGCAATGAGCAATATAGCTACCTGGATGAGCAAATCCTTCCCCTCACCCGCCAGAAGGAAGTTGTGTCGCTGAATAATTTGAGCCGGGTGAGGCTGCTCACCTTCCCGCCCAACGCCCCCCGGCCGGCGGCTATCCTGGCATTGCCGCTGTATCACGAAAACGCTTTTTATGGGGCTATCTGGCTTGCATATGATGCCCCCCACCAGTTCGGGCCGGATGAGATTCGCTTCCAGACCACGATAGCCGGGCAGGCGGCCCTGGCCTCGGCAAATTCCCAGCTCTTTGCCAACGCCGAAATTGGCCGCCAGCGTCTGGCTGCTATCCTTAGCTCCACCCCCGACCCAGTGCTGGTCACCGACTACCAGGGTCGCCTCCTGCTGGCAAATCCGGCTGCCTGGCAGGTGTTGGGGCTGCCCGGTGAATCGGCCAACGGCAAATCTATCACTTCGATCATCCAGCAGCCTGCATTGCTGGGATTATTGCAATATATTTCGGATGAGAAGCAATCTGCCGAAGTGGAGTTTCCCGATGGCAAGGTTTACCTGGCCACCGCCTCCTCGGTGAATGTGGAGGGTCAACCTGTAGGGCGCATCTGCATCCTGCGGGATGTCACCCGCTTCAAGGAGCTGGATACCCTTAAGTCCGAGTTCGTTGCCACCGTCAGCCATGACTTGCGATACCCGCTTACCACCATGCGAGGGTATGCCACCATGCTCGAAATGGTGGGCGAGCTTAACGAGCAGCAAGCCGGGTACGTGCGCAAGATCCTCTCCAGTGTGGACGGAATGAACCACCTCGTCACCAGCTTGTTGGACCTGGGAAGGATCGATGCCGGTGTGGATCTGAACCTTGAAATGGTTCCTGTACAGGAAGTGGTCGATCGCGTGGTGGGTGGATTACAGCTGCAGGCTTCTCAAAAACAGGTGGTCATCTCCAGTGATATATCGCAACATGCTATTCCCTTGATTGAAGCTGATTATGCCCTGCTGCAGCAGGCATTGCACAACCTGGTCGAAAATGCAGTGATCTACACCGAACCGCGCGGTAAGGTATCGGTGCGCGTGGAGCCCGATAAAGACCAGATGGTGTTCACCGTGTGTGACACGGGGATTGGTATTGCCCCCGTAGACCTGCCCCGCATCTTCGAGAGATTCTATCGAGGGGGTCAGAAGGAGGCCAAGAAACATCAAGGCACTGGGTTGGGTCTGGCCATCGTGAAATCAATTGCTGATCGTCATAAGGGACGGGTTTGGGTGGAAAGCCAGCTGGGAAAAGGTAGCGCATTTCATCTTGCTATCCCCTTTAGACAAAATAAGGCAGGAAATTAACCGCATGGCTGAATCCATCTATAAAAAACCCTAATCTCACTCTTATTTTTTCCTCTTGACCAAATCCTATCATTTTAGGTATAATCATAATTCGCATGAATCCAAGGGATGATTTTTTTCTGCCTGGCGCTTGAGAGTAAGTGTCTCAAGCGCGGGCTTTTGTTCGTCAATTTTCCAGGAGGCATTGAGTGGAAACAAAAGGACTGACAGCTTTACGTATCAGCCTGGCATCCCCAGAAACCATCCGAAGCTGGTCGTACGGAGAGGTCTTAAAACCCGAAACGATCAACTACCGGCGCTTACGCCCTGAAAAGGATGGGCTTTTCTGTGAAGCCATTTTTGGACCAACCCGCGATTGGCAATGCTATTGCGGAAAATATAAAAATATTCGTTATAAGGGGATTATTTGTGATAAATGCGGCGTTGAAGTAACTCGCTCTTCAGTGCGCCGCGAGCGCATGGGGCATATCGAGCTTTCAGCTCCTGTTGCCCATGTGTGGTATACCCGCCGGATTCCCTCCTACCTGGGCTTGCTGCTAGACATTTCCCGCCGCAACCTTGACCGTGTGCTTTACTTTGCGCAGTATGTGGTCACCTATGTGGATGAAGATGCCCGTCAGAAGGCGCTGAAACGCCTGGATGACAATATCATCGCTGCCGAGCGCGAGTATGCTGCCCAGATCAACTCCAAGATCGCCGAGACGAAGGCTGCCCGCGATCGAGACCTGGCAACGCAGGAAGGCCTGCGCCAGGCCATTAACAAGCGCTTTGATGAATCTTCCGAACTTGACCCCATCATCAAAGAGGGTCAACGCCTCGAAGGCATCATCACCGATAAGCAGGGTAAGACCACCAAAACTGCCATCACCTTTGAAGATGACACCGTGGTGGTGGAAGCCGGCGAGAAAGTTTCCAACCAGCACCTGGTACGCTTGCAAAAAATCGTGAAGGAGAAGCTGGAGGAACTGGAGCACCAGCTGAAAGAGCAGAAGGAGCGCGAGCTCGAGCATCTTAAAATGGATACTGAGCGTATCCGTGCGGAAGCCGACCTGACCATGGAGGGCCTTCGCGACCAGATGGAAGAGCAATCAGGCACGGTGCGCGATGAGAACGAGAAGCTGCGTGATGAGCTGGTTGACTTGCGCCCCCTGACCTTCATGGGTGAGACGCGATTCCGCGAATTAAAAACCCGTTGGGGCCAGGTATTCCGCGCAGATATGGGCGCCGAAGCTTTCTACGATATCCTGCGCCGGCTTGATCTGAATAAGCTAGCGGAGGAGCTGTGGAAGGAAGTGCGCACCTCCAAGAGCAAGCAAAAGCGCAAGAAAGCCACCAAGCGCTTGAAAGTAGTGGAGGCTTTCCGCCGCAGCGGTAACCGCCCTGAGTGGATGATCCTCACCGTTCTGCCCGTCATCCCGCCCGACTTGCGGCCCATGGTCCAGCTGGATGGTGGCCGCTTCGCCACCTCCGACCTCAATGACCTGTATCGCCGGGTGATCAACCGCAACAACCGCCTGAAGAGACTGCTGGAGCTCGGTGCGCCAGACGTCATCGTGCGAAACGAGAAACGCATGCTGCAGGAAGCGGTTGACTCGTTGATCGACAACTCGCAGCGTGGTAAAGCTCTCTCACGGCGTGGTCGCCGCGAGCTCAAATCACTCAGCGATATGCTTAAGGGCAAGAAAGGCCGTTTCCGCCGCAACCTGTTGGGCAAGCGCGTGGATTATTCCGGCCGTTCGGTTATTGTAGTTGGCCCCCAGCTCAAGCTTTACCAGTGTGGCCTCCCCAAAGGCATGGCTCTCGAGTTATATCGCCCATTCGTTATCTCACGCCTGGTGCAGCATAACTACGCCGCCAATGTCAAAGGCGCCAAGCGCTTTATAGAACGCAACCGCCCCGAGGTGTGGGAAGTTCTCGAAGAGGTGATTAAGGAACGCCCCGTGATGCTTAACCGGGCACCTACCTTGCACCGCCTGGGCATTCAGGCCTTTGAGCCTATCCTCATTGAAGGTTCAGCCATTCAGCTGCACCCCCTGGTGACCACTGCTTTCAATGCTGACTTCGACGGTGACCAAATGGCTGTACATGTGCCGCTATCTCAAAAGGCAGTCCAGGAAGCCCGTGAGCTGATGCTCTCATCCCGCAACCTGTTGAAACCGGCCGACGGAGAGCCCATTATCAGCCCCTCAAAGGATATGGTGCTGGGTGTTTACTACCTGACCACTGCCGACAACACCAAGCATAAAGGGAACGGGCGTATCTTTGCTGATTCCGATGAAGTAGAGCTGGCCTATAATTTGGGCCAGTTGGAGATACACTCGAATATCCAGGTGATGATCAGCACTTGGTATGACGAAAAAGGTGGCCGCATGCCGCACGCTGAAGAGCGCCTCTTGATGACCACCGTAGGCAGGGTGATCTTTAACCGCATTCTACCCCCCGAGATTCAATTCATCAACTGGAAGCTGGATAAAGGCGAGCTGAAGGACCTGATCGCTGAGTTGTACGAAGTGGGCGGTGAAGAACAGACCCCCGAAGTGGCTGACCGCATCAAAGAGATTGGCTTTGCATTTGCCACACGCTCTGGGTACAGCATCGCAGTATCTGATATCACCGTACCGCCCGAGAAGCAGGAAATTATCAACCAGTCGCTGAAAGAAGTGGAGCTGGTGCAGCGCGATTTCCGCCGTGGTCTGCTCACCGAGCAGGAACAGGATGAAAAAGTCATCGATATCTGGCAGCATACCACCGAAGAAGTGGGAGAAGCCGTCAAGCGCTACATGGACCCCTACGGAAACCTGGCTACCATGGCTAACTCCGGCGCCACTAAGGGCGGCTTTGGACCCATCACTCAGCTGGCTGGTATGCGTGGCCTGATGGCCGATCCATCTGGGCGTATCATCTCGCACCCCATCCGCTCGAATTTCCGCGAGGGCTTGAACGCCCTGGAATACTTCATCTCCACTCATGGCGCCCGCAAAGGCTTGGCCGATACTGCCTTGCGTACTGCTGACGCCGGTTACCTCACCCGCCGCCTGGTGGATGTGGCACAGGATGTGATCATCAATGAGCTGGATTGCGGTACCACCGAAGGCATTCCTATTAAAAAAGATAAATTTGTCGAAGAAAAAACTGCCCGGTCGGAGATGGCTACCCGCCTCTTCAGCAGGGTTGTAGCCCAGAATGTGCTCGACCCACAGACCGGTGAGGTGATCGCCGAACGTGGTGAGCTACTCGACCACGACCTGGTGCGTAAGGTTGTCAACGCTGGCGTGGAAGAGGTTATCGTCCGTTCGCCGCTCACCTGCGAGCTTGATCACGGCATCTGTGTCCAGTGCTATGGCATGGATTTGGCCCGTGGCAAGATGGTGGAGATGGGTTCGGCAGTTGGGATTGTCGCTGCCCAGTCCATCGGTGAGCCTGGCACGCAGCTAACCCTGCGTACCTTCCATACCGGTGGTGTGGCTGCTGGAGGAGACATCACCACAGGTCTCCCGCGCGTGGAAGAGCTGTTCGAAGCCCGCCGCATGCCAAAGGGTGAAGCCCAGGTGGCCGAAATTACCGGTGTAGCTCGCATTATGCAGTCAGACCGCTATTCCGAGCTGCGCCTGGTGCGCATCGAGCACTCCGAGATGGTCAGCGACGAATACGCCGTCCCCGAAGCCTGGTCCGTGGCCGTCGAAGATGCCACTGATGTAGCCCAGGGTGATGTGATCGCTTTTCTGGATACCGCTACCATCGTCGCCCAGCATACCGGCAAGGCTCGCCTCGAGCAAGGGGAGGATGGCACGAAGGTGATCGTGTCATATGAAGTGCACCAGGAAGCGGAGCACGAAATCCCCACCACTGCTCGTCTGCTGGTCAAGGATGGCGACCATGTGGAGCCAGGCCAGCCCATCACGGAGGGCTCGCTCAACCCGCACCGCATCCTGCGCATCCAGGGGCGTTACGCCGCCCAGATGTACTTGCTGAATGAGGTGCAGAAAGTGTACCGCTCGCAAGGGCAGAAAATTCACGACAAGCACTTCGAAGTGATCATCCGCAAGATGACCTCCAAGGTGCAGGTCACTCGCCCCGGAGATACCAATTACCTGCCCGGTGATTTGGTGGATCTGCTCGAGCTCAAGCGGGTCAATGAGGATCTGCTCGCCCAGGGCAAGCGCCCGGCTCGTTTCCTTGAAACCATGCTGGGCATCACCAAAGCATCGCTGAGCACCGATTCATTCCTTTCTGCCTCATCCTTCCAGCACACCATCAAGGTTTTGGCAGGGGCTGCCATCGCTGCATCTGAAGATCCCCTGTATGGCTTGAAGGAGAACGTCATCATCGGCAAGCTGATCCCGGCTGGCACAGGTTTCGTACATGGCCGGTTTGAGGAAAAAGAGGGCGCCGAAGCGGTTACCCACGACCGCACTGAAGGCGAGTTCGAGGATGACTATGCCTCTGAAGACTTCGCCCTGGCAGACGACATCGCCGCCGATGATAACTTCTCGGTGGATTGAAGGGAAAGAGGCCACAGAGGCATTAACCAGGGCGAAGCCCTGGCAGACGACATCGCCGCCGATGATAACTTCTCGGTGGATTAACCTATAAATTTTTGTGTAGAGACGCTCCAATGAGACGTCTCTACCGAATGCTTAAAACGGGGCTGGATCATCCAGTCCCGTTTTCTTATTTTAATCATTAAATTCTGCCTTATAAATTAAGGCAGGCTGGATATCATCCAGCGCGTTTTCGAGTCTTCTTCGCCCCCACACGGGATGTGCCAAATCCAAAATATGTGAGCAGATAGCCTCCAAGCCAGATAAGCAGGGTCGTAAACAGGGCAATTGGGAATAGTGCCAGCTCGCGCGGCAGATTGGTCGCTACCCACCCGAAAAAAATCCAAGGCAAGCAGATCAGCACCATTAAGGGTAAAAGCCCGTATTTCGTTTGGTACCAGGCAAACTTTTGGGGATTTGCAGCCTGTGGCAAGTGACCCTCAATCGCAATTACCACCTGGTCAACCGGCACCGCCTCAGGCAGCTCGGCAACATAGCTCGGTAGGTTTGGGGCGAAACTTGAATAGAGCCTGAGCAGCCTTTTATCCGTATCGTATGTGAAATGGCTGAACCAACGCCATGGCAGCAGCCTGCTCCCGTAAATCATACCGTCTTCACTCACCCCATACATAACTGGTGCTCTACCAAGGCTCGCCAGCGGGAATGCAAGCGTTGACCCCAATAAATACCCGGTCAGAGCTATGCTGCCACCTTCCACAAGCCATATCAAGATCACACCGGTTGGGTCACCAGCCAGCAAATGGCTGGTGATTGTTGCTGGTTTGAATGCCGCAGTCACCGCGGCCCCGCCCAGAGACATTACTGCCAGCGTGTGCACCAGGATCGACACGCTGCTATCCTGTTCGTACTTCCACGCCGACAGCCGCCTTTGCCGCCAGGTGTATAGGGCAACTTGGGCGGGAATTCCTCTACGTGCTGCCGTGATCTTGCGGTAGGTCCGTATGATACCCAATACTGTACCCAGGAGGAAGAAGACGATGAGAGGCAACGGAGCAGGCATAGTTCCTGTGCTAATTTTATACTATATTTCGCCCTCAGGTTCCTGTCGGATTCGTTAATTGCTTGTGGTTGCGCGAGGTGGATAAATGAGTGACCTGCAAAAATAGCCCTACACGCCACCCCTGGAGGAGTTTTATAACCGGATTATTATTCCCGTAATATAATCAAGCTTGGGAACCCTACCAGCTAACAGATTAATTATTGTATATCCTTATGAGAGTGGGAGATTAAAAAAGTCATATGCCTCAACCAAATACCGCTCTGTTAATTATCGACGTCCAGCAAGGCTTGTTTGCGAAACATACGCCTATCTATAAAGCGGGTGAGCTGCTGGCAAATATCAATATGCTCGTCAGGCGCGCCCACGAGGATGGCGTTCCTGTGTTTTATATCCAGCACAATAGTGAGAAGGTATTGGTGAAAGGCTCACTCGATTGGCATTTGCACTCCGCCCTTCAGCCTCAAAGAATTGATTATATTATCCACAAACAGCACGGGAATGCCTTCGAGGATACTCCCTTGCAAGCTGCCTTGCAATCAAAGCAGGTTACCCGGCTGGTGATCACCGGCCTGGTAACGCATGGATGCGTGAAAGCTACCTGCTTGGGTGCCCGCCAGCTGGGGTATGAAGTGTTGCTGGTGAGTGATGGCCATAGCAATTATAGCCAGGATGGTGGCCGGTTGATTGACAAGTGGAATCAAAAACTCAGCACGGAAAACTGCGAGTTGAAAACAGCTTCTGAAGTAGTCTTTCGTTAATTTTATATGTTTTCCAGCGCTAACAATGGATAGGAGCTTTGTGCACGCCTAGTGTTCCAGGATTTGTGACAAGAACAATTTAGTCCGGTTTTCTTGCGGGTTTTTGAAGATTTGGTCTGGCGTACCGTTTTCCACGATCGTCCCGTCATCGAAAAAGTACATGCGATGGGCCACTGCCCGGGCGAATCCCATCTCATGGGTCACCACCAGCATGGTCATTCCGCTTTTCGCCAGGATGATCATCGCATCCAGCACCTCTTTGATCATTTCCGGGTCGAGGGCTGAGGTTGGTTCATCAAACAGCATGATCTTCGGTTGCATGGCCAGTGCTCTCGCAATGGCTACGCGTTGTTGCTGCCCCCCCGAAAGCTGGCCCGGGAATTTTTGGGCCTGCTCAGGGATGCCCACCTGGTCCAGCAGGTGCATGGCCACTTCCTCGGCTTTTTCCTTGTTCCATTTACGCACCCAGATGGGTGCCAGGGTGATGTTCTGCATCACCGTCAGGTGGGGGAACAGGTTGAACTGCTGGAATACCATCCCAATCTCACTCCGCACCCGCTCGATGTTACGCACGTCATGTGATAGCTCAATGCCATCGACGACAATCGAGCCTTTCTGGTGCTCTTCCAGCCGGTTGAGCGTGCGAATGAAAGTTGATTTACCTGACCCCGATGGGCCGAAAATCACTACCACTTCGCCCGGCATAACTTCCATGTTGATGCCTTTTAAAACATGGAAATTATCAAACCATTTATGAACCTCCTTGGCGAGAATGATCGGTTGGCTGTTGATGTCTTGGTCACTCATCATCGCGTAGCTCCTAACGCTTACCCACGCCTAATGCCTTTTCTAGTTGTAGGCTGGCGTATGACATAAAATAGCTGAATATCCAGAAAATTACCGCAATGAACAGATAGACTTCCATCTGCAGACGAACAAACTCGGGGTTCAAGTTCAAGATCGCATTACCAATTCCGAGCAGATCATTAATTCCCACGATGTATACCAGGGTGGTGTCTTTGAAGAGCGAGATGAATTGCCCGACAGTGGTGGGGATGACCAGCCGCAATGCCTGTGGCAAGACGATCAGGGATGTGATCTGGAAATTTTTCAATCCTAAAGCTTTGGCTGCCTCCTCCTGCCCTGGCGGTATGGCCTGCAATCCCCCGCGAACGTTCTCGGCTGTATAAGCCGCGCTAAAAAACACGATCCCCATCAATGCGCGCACCACCCGGTCGATCCTGGCCTCAGTTGGCAGGAAAAGCGCCAGGATGATTGAAAACATGAACAAGATGGTCACCAGAGGTACACCACGCACAATTTCAATGAAGATGATGGAGAACCATTTGACCACGGGCAGGGATGAGCGCCTGCCAAGCGCCAATAGCACACCAAAGGGAAAAGATAGGACAATCCCACCCACCGAGAGGATCATGGTAATTAACAATCCACCCCACACCGTGGTGGGCACTTTTGGCAGCACGCTGGAGTTGCTAAATCCCGGTAGGATGACCAGTGGGATCAATATCATCGCCACCAGCCATAACGTGGCAACATATCGGCCTAGGATTGCCTTGATCCTGCCTAGCCTGTAGCCCAGGAAGACCATCCCGGCACTGGCCGCCATGACCAGGCGGATGGGCACCGTGATGGTGGGAGTATCCAGGGGAAATACTGCCAGCACGGCGAACAGGACCCCCAGGAAAATGGCAAACAGGCGGACGTAGTTCCTCCACACGCCCCAGCTCATGCCGAGCAACAGGCTAATGATCAGCAAGCTCAGGCCTGCCCGCCATAATTCCTCTCGTGGGTATTGGCCTACCAAATAAAGCAGGGGTGCCACGGTGATCGGCCGCCAATTGGCGCTGGTAAATGCCCATGTGATGATGCTCACCAGGGCGAAGTACACCAGTGTCACCCCGGCAATGGTCAGCAGGCTGTTATACCAGTTGTTGAACAGGTTTTTGCGAATCCATTCCAATGCTGTAGGTGCTTTGGGTGGGGCAGTATCCAGAGGTATGGTGGCCATATCCTTCACCTGTTTTTAGCGCTCAATAAATTGCACACGTTTATTATAAATGTTCAGGATCAGCGAAGTGATCAGGCTGATAATCAGGTATGTAGCCATGATGAGGATAAAAACAGGAATAGCCCTCCCAGCTTGGTTAATAGTGACTTTCCCGATGGCAAACAACTCCTGGTAACCAATGGCCAGCGCCAGGCTTGAGTTCTTGGTCAGGTTCAGGTATTGGCTGATTAGTGGCGGGATGATGACTCGCATCGCTTGCGGGATGATGATTAGCATTAGCACTTGCGTGGAATTGAGCCCCACAGCTTTGGCTGCCTCAATCTGGCCCTTGTTGACGGCCTGTATGCCTGACCGGATCACCTCGGCAATGAATGCTGAAGTGTACATCGCCAGGCCGATCAGCAAGGCGGTGAATTCAGTCGTCAATCGCAAACCGCCCTGAAAGTTATAACCTTGCAAAATGGGTACATCCAGCTGTACCGGGTGACTGCCGGATATAAACCAGCCCATCAGCGGCACCAGAACTAGGATGGCTAAACTCACTCTGCCAAAATATGTCTCTTTGCCTCTCACCTCCCGAATGTGCCTCAATACCACCCAGGCAATGACTGCCAGGATGACTCCTGTCAATGAAAACGCCAGGAATATCATCCCGCCCTCCACCAGTCTAGGCCATATCAGATAAAATCCACGCTGGTTGATATACAGGATTTCAGGAATGGTAATGCTCTGTTGAACCCCTGGAAGCTTGGTAAATATGCCAAAGTACCACAGGAAAAGCAGGACCAGCAGGGGGATGTTCCGGTGAAATTCGATATATGCCAGGGCAATGCGGCTGATCAGCCAGTTGGACGAGAGGCGCATCAAGCCAATGATAAAGCCTAATAATGTGGCAAACAGGATGCCTCCAGCCGACACGACCAGGGTATTGATCAACCCAACCAGCACCGCCCGGCCAAACGACATGGTTGAATCATATGGGATAAACGATTCTTTGATGGGGAATCCGGCAGCTTCCTTCAGGAACCCATATGTAAGCGGCATACCTCGCTGTTGGGTGATCACCAGGAAGTTATCGATCAGCCAGTACAACAAGCCAAGAATGGCCAGCGAGGAGATGACCTGCGCCACCACCTTGAGGGCGCGCTCATCCCGCCATATTGGGATCTTCCTGGATGGCTGTTCTGCTCTCAGCATAGCTATCCTCTTTCACCACGGGCAGGGGTGTGCTGTCTTGCGATTATCTTGCACACCCCTGCCAGATCAGCCGAAATTATTTAATCGGTGGAGCGTACATCAGGCCGCCATCGGTCCACAGGTTGTTCAGGCCGCGATCTAGCGTAAATGCTATCCCGCTCGGCCCAAAGTAGCGGTCGTAGATTTCACCATAGTTGCCAACCGCGGCAATCGCCTTGGCCAGCGCATCGGCCTTCAACCCGAGGGTAGTGTAGCCCCAGTCAGCTTCACCCTCAGCGCCCAGCATCGCCCGAACATCGGCGTTCTCACTTGATTTCATCTGTTCGACGTTCGCTGAGTTAATGCCATACTCCTCTGCATTGATCAGCCCCCAGATGACAGTTTTGACAATATCCAGCCACTGGTCATCCCCGGTTGGCACCGCCGGGGTAAGCGGTTCCTTGGAAATCGTCATGGGCAAGATTGCATGGTCATCGGGGTTCTGGAAGCCAGCCCGTACTGCCGCCAGTTGAGATTTGTCACTGGTCGCTACGTCACAACGACCTTCCTCGTATGCGCTGTACACCGCCGAGGTTTCTTCGAAAGTGACTGCCTCATAAGTCAGCCCGGCATCGCTGAAAGCTGTGGCCAGGTTTTTCTCGGTCGTGGTACCAGTGGTCACACACACGGTTGCGCCGTTCATATCCTCCAGGGTATTGATGCCACTCGCCTTGGGCACCAGGAAGCCCTGGCCATCATAGAAGGTGATCCAGGTGAAATTACCCCATTCTGCATCGCGCTTGGAGGTCCAGGTCATATTACGCGTCACCATGTCCACTTCGCCGGTTTGCAGCACCGGCCCGCGGTCGGCAGCCGTAATGGGCACCGCTTCGATTGCCTCAGGATCGCCCAAAACAGCAGCCGCCACCGCCCTGCAGAAATCAATATCGAAGCCCATATTGCGCCCATTTTCATCCAGGTAGCCGAAGCCGAGCAGCTCCGTGTGCACACCGCACACTACCTTGCCCCGTGCCTGGATGGCTGCCAGGGTTGCACCATATCCGGTGGGTTTGCTGGGTGCGGGGGGAGCCGAAGTGTTTTGTGCCGCGGGTGTGGGGGTTGCTTGCGGGCTACAAGCAGCCAGCAGGCTGATGATAATCAGCCCACTTAATACCAGAAAGAACTTGCGTGACATGCTTATCTCCTCTCTTTTTTTGTGTCAGTTAATCTCATCAAGTGTGCTCTTAGGCAGCGGTTAGCTAGATAGCGGCACCTCCTTTCAGGCTGCTCCTCTG